>JBCCIA010000142.1:0-12764 GCA_039028475.1 Spirochaetota bacterium
AAAAAACTTTATAAAGTTTACTATTTTCACTTACCAACAGTCCGTATTCTAACGGCAAGATCTCCATCAATGAATTCCAAACTTTTCTTTAATCGCGTTAGAATATACTCTACCAACAGGTACTTCCGTTGTTTCTTTATCTTTTAAAAAAGCGAGGTAAGAACCATTCACATAATATTGCAAATGCGAAACCCAGTGAATGTTAATTCCATAGTTCTTGTGCACTCTAAGAAAAACCTCTTTGTCAAGCTCTTGCATAGTTAGCTTTAAACTACGATTGGTTTTATAAACTTTCTCTAGTGTATGTATATGCGTTATTGCATTGTGAAACGACAAATAGATAATTTTGTGAATTGGTATAATGAAATGATTAAAATCTTCTTTAACAGAAATATGTTCCTTACTCTTTTTAATAACTTCTTTTTTTGTATCATTTAAAAGACTTTTAATGATTTGTGATGCCAAATTGACATTTTCCATTAGTCTCTTGTTCTCTAAAGTAATGACAATTTGGGAACATAAAATTCTTAATAATTTCAAACTATTATTAGAAAATGCTCCTTGTAAGAAATGATTTTCCAAATAAATAATTCCTATCACTTCCTCTTCTTTAAGCAAAGGAAAACATAGGATAGATAGAGGCTTATATTTTCGTACATATATATCGCTAGAAAAAGTAGAATCTATCTGAGCATTCTCTACCAAACATTCTACCTTTTTTCTTTGTACGTAACGAATGATGCTTTTAGGTATGATCTGGTTTGTATTTTCATCTATTTCATCAAACTCATAAGACTCTTCTAATACTTTAGCAGGTCTATTCCCTGTCTTCTCTACTTCTAATAATAATTTTCCCTCTTTAGATAAGAAAAAAACTCCCCGTTGTGCTGAAAAGTTTTTTGTGATAGTATCCATTATTTTTTGGATCAATGTTTCTAAGGAAATATCTTCGGCAAGAAAGTTAGCAATTTGTATTAATGACTGGTAGTCTAATGAATCAATAGTTACTGATGTTTGCATATATAAATTTTTCTATGTTACAATATCTTATATTGTATTTGTGATTTCAAATACAGGGGATAGTAACAATATTGTTACCTTGCAACAAATTTCCAACCTCAACACCCCACCATTTCTCGGCAATTGTTCGGTACAAAGATTTATATTCTTGCGTATACACAAGATCACCATTCTGCAATTGCCGGAGTGATGGCATTTCTCCATAGACTCCTCTTTTCACGGCACCACCAAGCATAAAGTGTGTAGCTGCCGTACCATGGTCTGTACCCATACTACTATTTTCCGCAACTCTCCTACCAAACTCTGAATAGCTTACAACCAAGACATCATCCCACTTTCCCAATTGCACCATTGCATTGCGAAATGCTTGTAATCCTTGCGATAGCTCTTTTAAGCGTCTTGCATGTGGATCCAATTGCCTATTATGCGTATCAAAACCACCAAGAGCTATCTTGATTACTGGCAAGTGCATACCACTCGCTATAATCTTTGCAGCTAATTTCATATGCCTAGCAAAACGAGATCGAGGAAATTTCATTTGCAACTTGTTCGTATTTTGCAATTGTTTACGCAATTCCTGAGAAGCCTGCAATAGATTCAATTGTGTCTGTAAAATATGCGATAATGCAGGGTTTTTCTTTTGGTAACGAGTAACTTCTTTTTTATATTGAACCACAACATCATCTTGTTGTCTTTTACCTTCGCGTAAAAATTTATGAATATTTTGGATCATTACATTATTCATACCCTCACCATAGAGAGGTCCCTCATTTCCATTCCCAATAACAATACCATGGACAAGTTTTTTTGAGTGAGCATACTTTTTCTGCAACAATGGAGCAATCCAACCTTCAGATAGGTATTCATCACTCGCAGAAGCGGTATTCCATATATCGATCGACCGAAAATGTGAACGGTTAGGGTCTGCATAGCCTAAACCGGGAAGAATCGCTAATTCTCCTTTTCTCCAAAAATACTGAAACTCATCCATGGATGGGTGGAGAGCTACTGTATTGGTGATGGGAAGAACTTTAGCTTTGGGGATTGCAATATTAGGTCTATTGGAATAGTAATGTTGATCTTTATAGGGAATAAAAGTATTTAAGCTGTCATTCCCTCCTTTTAACTCAAGCAATAACAAGACTTTTTGTTTTTCCTTCATATTTCCTGTCCCCCATAGTAGTTGTGGAGAAAATGCGATGCTCCCCCCTAAAATGATAGACCTTTGGATAAATTCTCTTCGATTCATAGCTTGTATTCCTTACTATTTCAATTGGTAAACAGGGTCTAGTAATATATCATGAACATATTCTAAAAAACTGTTTGTAGTAAATGATTTGCTTACAGGAGAGCGAGGCAGCAATAGCTTTAAGATTCTGTTTCTATTTGCTGAAGTGTTCGGTAAACTCAATATATAACTTTTATTCATCTGCATCATCCCTTGCATCTTTCCCATTTCTTGTCCGCGTACTAAACGGTTAACGAATTGCTTGCGCATAGAGAGAGAATGGCTAGAAATCCACTTATTACCACCTGGCCAACCTTTTACATTAGGAGGAGTTAAAATATCCTGTCCCATTTGTTTCCCTAAACGCAGCAATACTTTTGTATCATCAAGATCTATACTTAATGTACGAATCGTTCCTACAATTAACTCAATAGGTGACTTGATCATAGTTCCATAATTCTTAGAACTACGAAATTCAGAACTCATTAGAATGGCTTTGAGCAGTGGTTTGATTTCAAACCCTTGTCTATAAAATAGCTTGCCCAATTGTTTAACTCTTGCTTCTTTCACCTTTTTTGATACGAATTCCAACCAAAGTTTTCTTGTAATAAAATAGGCAATTTCCTTTCCCCTTTTTTCCAATAAAACATCTGTAATGATATCTTCTCCTGTAAACCGACGAGTAAGCCCCATAAATGTCTTTTTTCCCATATCATGTTTTCGTTTTACAAATCGGAACGTACCTTCACGGTGGTTGATAGAATAGCCGGTAAAAGCCCTGGCTGCTTCTTTAATATCTGTTTCTGTATACTTTCCCTCCCCTAAGGTAAATAATTCTAATAACTCCCTTGCAAAGTTCTCATTGGCATTTCCTTCTCGATTGCTATTTAGATCCAAATAAACAATCATAGCTGGATCGCGTGGAATATGTAACAAAAGCTCACGAAAATTGCCCAAAGCATATTGGCGGAATAATTGGTTCTGCTTGTACATATATTCTGGTTTCACTTTTGCTAATGAAGAGACAAAATGGTTATGCCAAAATAGTACCATCTTTTCTGTAAGAGGTGAAGGTGTTTCGATTAATTCTTTGTAAAAAAAGGCTTGTAACCTCATTCTATTTGTCTTTCTAATTTTTCTTTGCTTCTTAGCCTTTAGCAACGAAAGTTTTGTTTTGCTAGTACTATATGTATTTTTTAAAAGAAAGTCAACTCCAGCTTCATAGTCATAACGCATCAACTTACGAACTTCCGTTTCTCGTATGCCAAAGCTGGTACGAGAAAGTAAATGCCTCGCCTCTTCAAAACTCATAGAAAAAAGGAAATGAGGTAGTAAAAGAAAAAGAATAAAATATCTACTATACATGTATAAAACTTCCAATATACTATTATCTAAACCTAATCTTAAAAAAAACAAAAAAAAAACAATTTTATTAATTATTCTATTTACCAAATTTTTTGTAAAAGAATCATTGCAGTCAGGAAGGTAAAGAGTGGGAGAGTTTTACGCACAACATAAAGATATTATTTCCTTAATTATGATGCCATTCACTTATGGTTTTGTTGGTTGGTTCACCAACTGGGTAGCTTTGAAAATGACTTTCTATCCAATTAAATTCATAGGGATTCCTCCCTTCTTAGGTTGGCAAGGAATCATCCCTCGCAAAGCTCACAAAATGGCAAGTAAGTCTGTTGATGTAATAACAACGAGACTTCTGAAAATTGAAGAAGTGTTCGATAAGGTAGAACCAGAAGGAATTGAAAGCGAACTAAAACCAGTTGTCGTCCAATTGATTAAGGAAACAACAGAAGAAGTCGTTAACGAAATCAATCCTAACCTATGGTCCATCTTACCTGAAAAAGTAAAAAATGAAATCTATGCAAAAGCAGAGGATCAAATATCACAAGGCTTTCAGAATATTATCGCAAATATTCGTGACAATATATATAAAGTTTTCGATATAAAAGGACTTGTTCTAAGAAGTCTTACTGGCAAGAACGTCGTTTTAATCGTAGAAATGTTTCAAACTGTAGGTGCTCCTGAGTTTAAGTTTATTGAACGAAGTGGACTATATTTTGGCTTTTTATTGGGACTCGTGCAAATGGTCGTTTGGACTTTTTTCCCTATTTGGTGGACACTGCCTATCCAAGGTGTAATTGTTGGCTACCTGACAAACTGGCTTGCACTCAATATGATCTTTCGCCCTCTTTACGAAAAAAAATACCTTGGTATCAAATACCAAGGACTCTTTCTCAAACGGCAAGGCCCCGTCTCTAAGGAATACTCCCGCCTAGTAGCCACTCGTATACTCAATGCAAGAAATATTTTAGAGGAAATTTTTTATGGAAAGGCTGCTGATGAAGTTTATAGCATCATCCAAAACGCAGCAATCAAATCCGTAGAAAACACAGCAACCAGTGCACAACCAATCATTTCACTTACAATTGGGGCATCTAAATACCAATCCATCAAACACAAAATTGTAGAGAGAATGATGGAAATCGCTCCTAAATCTATCGAAAAAATTGAAGAGTATGTTGGGGTTGCTATGGATTTGGAAGAGACAATGTACAATAAAATGAGAAAGCTCGACCCTGCCGAATTTGAAAATGTCCTTCGTTCTGCATTCCAAGAAGATGAATTATTATTAATTTTAATCGGTGCTGCTTTAGGAGCATTAGTTGGTCTAGGGCAGGCATTAACGATGATATTATAATAGCCTGAAAATAGAGTTATAGGCTATTGAAGTTTCCTTTGGTTAAAGAATAGAATTATTTTCAAACAGGCTGTAAGTTCTTTTTTTTACGTATCTTTTTTGCGGTGTGGGCTATTCCCATCGCATTGAGGCGAATATCCATCTTTATCATCTTCCAGTCATCTTCAGATAACTCAATGTCTCTCTTATCCACCTCTCGCTTCATAAACTCGTTTACGCCTTGCAAACAAATTCCTATCAAATTGTCGTCGCTTAGTTGAGAAGATACAGCTGTTTCCAGAATACGCTGCATTGCAGAGATACCATCCCTGAGTTGACTAATCCCTAAAGAAACTTTTGTCCACTCGCCAAAGTGAGTCAAAAAAATAGATTTAGGTTGCATTTTCGCAACCTTATCAAAAGTAATCATAGCTTCATCTGGGTCAAAATCGGTAGGCGACGTTGATGGGAATAGAAAAGGAAAACTACCCATCTGCAAAGCTGGATAACCTAAGCCAAAAGAATCCCCACTAAAGATTCCCTGAGAATGCGAATCATAAATTACAAAGTGATGATTTGCGTGACCTTTGGTATATACAAAGGTCAATTTACGCTTGCCCCAAGATAACACCTCACCGTCTTGCATGACTCGAACTCGCTCTTGGGGAACAGGAGAAATTTCACCGTACATTTCTTGAAATGCCTCTTTTCCATATACTTCAGAAGCGCTATCAACCAAACGCTTAGGGTTAATAATGTGTGGTGCCGCCTTTGGATGCGCTAAGACCTGTGCGTTGGGACATTGTTTTACAAGAGCCGAAGTGCCTCCAGCATGGTCCAAATGTACATGTGTAACAATAAGGTATTTGACCTGCTCCTTTTGCAAACCAACTTCTTGTAATTTCTTCAATAATAATGGAACTGCTTTTGTGGTATTATTCTCAACAAAAGCGGCTTCACTTCCTTCTTGGATGAGATAAGCACATGCCGCTCTTTTACGAATATAATCGCAATCTATCACATGGATGTTAAAGTTTGTATCAATCATAACAGTTTTATTTCCTTACTCTTAATTTGCAGGTTTTTTATTTACCAACTTTTCTTCTAATTTGCATTTTGGATAATAACCCTTTTCTAAAGCAACCCCCAAATAACCGTAAGGGGAAAGTCTTTGGACAATGTTTATATCGCGGCCAGGTATACATAGAGGACATTTTGTCACTCTCTTTTGACAGAGTACTTGAGTAGAACGCGGTTTTGGATAAGCCCAGGCTGATTGGAAAGGACAGGCTTTCTCAATCGCTGCTACAGTGCGAATACCGTCCAATAGCTCTTCATATTTTTTAAACTTCTCTACGATCTTGTGAGCCAATTCGTTAGTAAAAAAACCTTTCTCGATATTGTATTTAAACATAGTGAGTAATTTACCATCAGAGTTCTTTTCTTGCATCAGACGATTGTGCACTTCCGATACAAACTTTGTAATTTTCAACGCTTCTACTAAAGTTTCAATAATTTGCGCTGATTGCTCAGTCTCCTCCATAGGAGCATCGCGAACCACATTCTCGAAAAAGGGGTTTTCCCGTAGTTTGTCCACATCAATATATTCTGACTTGGCTTCTTCCATAATTACCAAAACAGGAAATTCAATCGCAGAAATCACTTCATAAGGCAATTCGATTTTATCACCCAAAAAAGAAGCTGCTTTTGCTAGCTCTATATAAGTAGCCTCATTAAAATTTTGTCTCTTCCACTCTTTTGTTCCGGCAAATGGAATATCCTTAAACAAACCTGCGAGAAAAGCATAGCGATTGATAAACTTTAAATTATACTCTTCCTGCAAAATAATACTCAAACACAATGCTCCCATATCAGTTAGGTAATGAAAGAAATCCCTAGCTTCTTTATAAAAATAAAACAAAGTCATAGTGATTGCAGGACGGAAGAGAGAGTTTTGGATAATTCCTTGGTAATCCACCATCCGGTCGGTATTGGAGAGTAAATGATTGGTGATAGGATTATGTCCCGTAGTTATTCGTTTGAAGATAGCATTTGCTAAAATACTATTGATCTTTTCAATAAATACACCAGAAAGTTGCACTTGAAAATAATGCTCAAACTTATCTTCCTTTTCAATTAGTCGCTTGATAATAGAATCAGTAATTACAGACCCCGCACGTAATAATGTCTCTCCATTATCAAAAGTTAGCTCATTTTTCAATTGAATTGAATTCGCAAGGTGGTAGGCATCTACAAAGGTCAAAAAATCACCTAACTCATGGAACTCCAAACTGTTTGGCTTTAATTTCATGGTGAATATTTTATGAGGATAAGTTGATTATCTTGCAAGAATGTTTTTATTTTTATCTAGTAGATAATAGAGTAAAATATCTACATCGGAAGGGTCCACTCCTGATATTTGCAAGGCTTTTTCGAGTGTAACCGGTTGGTATTTTTGTAGTTTCTGTGAAGCCTCTGCTTTTAAACCTTTGATCTGGCTGTAATCAAATTTTTCAGGAATCTTGTATTGCAAATGTTTTTTACGGTAAGCTATAGATTCTAGCTCTCTTTTGATATAGCCTTCGTATTTGATCTCCATATTCAATACATTAATTTCCAAAGAAGACAATGTTGCCAATTCAGGGATGATACTCTTACAATCTTGTAAGGAAACTTCTGGTCTTTTCACAAAGGAATCCAATTTGCTACCATATTTAAGAGATTTAATTTTTTTCGCTAACAAGATTTGATCAAGTTCTTGTGATGGCTTTATGCCTGTTTTATAAATAGTCTCTTTTACAGTTTCGATACGAGTGTATTTTTCTTGCATTTTGTCAAAAGTATCTTGGGAGACAAGCCCAAACTCTCTTCCATATTTCATCAACCTTTTATCAGCGTTATCCTGCCTCAATAACAACCTGTGCTCGGCTCGACTTGTAAACATACGATACGGATCTTCCACACCTTTGTATACAAGGTCATCTACCAACACTCCAATGTACGACTCACTACGAGCAAAGATCATGGGTTCTAAGCCACGAAAATCAGCGATAACATTATAAGCTGCTACTAAACCTTGGGCTGCTGCTTCTTCATACCCTGTTGTTCCATTGATTTGTCCTGCATGGTACAAACCACCTATCTTATGAGTTTCTAAAGTAGGTTTGAGTTCGCGAGGATCCACGTAGTCGTATTCGACTGCATAACCAGGTCGGAGTATTTCAGCAGACTCTAAACCCTCAATAGAGCGTACAAGCCGCCATTGCACTTCTTCTGGTAGACTCGTCGATATTCCATTGGCATAAATCTCTTTTGTCTCGTATCCCTCCGGCTCAAGAAAAATTTGATGTCTATCACGATTTGCAAAGCGTACGATTTTATCTTCAATAGAGGGGCAATAACGTGGCCCGGTAGATTGGATTTGGCCAGAATACATAGGTGAAGACTCTAAGTTTTGCTCAATCAAACTATGAGTCGTTCCATTTGTGTACGTTATATAACATGGTATTTGCTTTCTGAATATTTTATCGTTACTAAAGGAAAATGGAGATGGGTTTTCATCTCCATTTTGTATTTGTAACCTACTAAAATCGATTGAATTTGCATGCAATCGAGGAGGAGTACCCGTCTTCAACCTCCCTAGCTTAAATTGAAATTTTCCTAGCGAAACAGAAAGCCCCTTGACAGTAGAATCGCCAAGACGACCAGATTCTTTTTGAAATGTACCAATATGAATCAGACTTTGCAAGAATGTTCCAGTAGTCAAAATTACATACTTCGCATAGATTTCAAAGCCTCTCCCGGTCTTGACACCTTTTACAATATTGCCGTCAATCAATAACTCTTCTACCGTATCTTGTCGAATCGAAAGGTTGGGGGTATCTTCCAAACTATGTTTGATAAGAAGCTGGTATTCTTTTTTTTCTGCCTGTGCACGCGGCGCCCAAACAGAAGGACCTTTAGAAGTATTCAACATCTTAAACTGTATGCCTGTAGCATCTATAACCCTTCCCATCAGGCCACCCAATGCATCAATTTCACGCACCATGTGTCCTTTTGCGATGCCTCCTATAGCAGGATTGCAACTCATTTGACCAATTGTATCTAAATTCATTGTCAAAAGAAGAGTTTTTAAGCCTGCTTTCGCAGGTAAATAGCATGCTTCTGTTCCAGCATGCCCACCACCTACAACGATACAGTCAAATGCATTGGGGATTGAAGATTCCATACTTCTCGTAGGAAAATTTAGATTTGGTTTAATTTCAAGAATTTTCTTGTAGCAAAGTGCTGATTTTTAGAAATGGTGGAAAGTGAAAATGAATTATTTGCAGAGCATCAGCAATCAGTTAAAAGGAGCCAAAAATCCAATTCACGCCGATAAGGTGCTATCTGCCTTTTCAGATATTCACTCCTATTGTTCACAGCTTCCCGATAGAGAGCATAGTTTTGCAATCTCGCAAAATGCTCATGATATAACGTACATTCTCCTAAATATCAATGTAGACACCGACTCTCTTATTGCCGGTATCATTTTAGAGCTATATGAAAACCAAATCATTTCTCAAAAATTTGTCCAAGAAAAATACGGTATCTCTGTTCATAAAATTCTTATGGCAGTTTCTGCATTAGATCGCATCCCCATTTCCAACCGAACACAACCTGCAACCATCCGCAAGATGATGATTGCCATGGCTAAAGATGTAAGGGTTGTAATCATCAAATTAGCTAAGAGATTATTAGAAATGCGCTCTAGTAAGTATATGAATGACGAAACGCCAAAACAACTTTCAAGGGAAACCCTTAGTGTGTTTACGCCCATCGCGCACCGCTTGGGTCTCGGAAAGATAAAATGGGAGTTAGAGGACCTCTCCTTCTACCATCTGCAACCAGAGAAGTACAGAGAAATAGTCAGTATGATCCGTTCAAAACGTAGGGAAAGGGAAGCCTACATTGAACGGGTCAACAAGCGAATCCAAGAAGAATTAGTAAAGAAAAAGATTTCTGGAGAAGTCAGCGGTAGGGCAAAACATCTATACAGTATCTACAAAAAAATTTATGAAAAAGGTAAAAGTTTCGATAAAATATATGATTTAATTGCCTTTCGTATTATTGTGAATTCCAAAAAAGAGTGTTATAATGTACTAAGTTTATTGCATTCTCTCTGGGAACCAATTGAAGGTCGGTTTAAAGATTATATCAGCAAACCACGAGAAAATGGTTATCAATCGATACACACCTCCTTAGTAGGACCTGAAAAAAAAATATTAGAAGTACAGATCAGAACGCAATCTATGCATAAAGTAGCTGAAGAGGGAATTGCAGCCCATTGGAAATATAAAGAGAATGTATCAGAAGAAAAGCAAGAGAACCTTTATTCGTTCCTAAAAGAAATGCTTACTTGGAATATAGAGCGAGAAGATTCACAAATATCAAAAGTTACACGAGATTTATTTCATGAAGAAGTATTTGTTTTTACACCACAAGGGGATGTTTTAGAACTACCAGCGGGTTCAAGCCCTCTAGACTTTGCCTTTCGAATCCATACACAACTTGCATTCAAGTGCCAAGGAGCCAAAGTAAATAATAAATTGGTTCCTCTCCATACTCGTTTACAGAACGGAGATATGGTTGAACTATTGACATCCGCCCAACCTAAAGGACCTGGAAAAAATTGGCTCACTTTTGTAAAAACAGAAAGCGCAAAAAGTAAAATAAGAAAATGGTTCAAAGAAAAGCAATTTGAAGAAAAATCAAAAGAAGGAAAAGCAACCTTTGAAAAAGCTCTTACAAAAAATAACTTAAAATTCAATAAAATAGAAGATAGTAAAATATTGCAAGAATTCCTTCGTAAAAACACCTATTTAAATATAGAAGATTTCTTTTTCCAAGTAGGGTTAGGGAAAGTAAACCTGCATAGTCTAGTCAATCGACTGAAATTACAAAATTCCGACTTAAAGAAAAGCATTAGCATCCCGAAAAATACTGCAAGTAGAAGAACTCCTAACAGCCAACAAATATTAGTAGAGGAGTTGACTGAAGTAATGATACACTTAGCAAAATGTTGTGATCCCGAATTAGGAGACGAAATTGCAGGCTACATTACACTCACAAATGGAGTGAGTATTCACAAATCAACTTGTATGAACTTCCAACATCTGCAAAAAAAGAATCCAAGCAGAACAGTCAGTGCAAAATGGATGCATGAATAGCACAATTACAGCTTTAAAACTGCAATTGTGCTGTCAAAAAAGCTTCATTGATAAATTTTCCATAAAGAGTATCATTCAAAGTCTTTAAACCATCTCTAGCTACAAAGTGTGCCGAGCGAAAAATTAATTGAAAATCGCTAAAAACATTCCAACGTAAATTTAGGTTTGCTTCATCACCAAAGTATGTTGATGTCTTTTTATAATTATCAAGATTAAACTCTCGGTTATTCTCAATATGTGGGGAAAGCATAGAACGTAACTGGTACAGACCGACGGTAGCTTCGATGCGGTTAAAGAGCAAAAAATTGAAATAAGAACCCACTTCGTACAAACCATTCATCCTATTAGCACTGAATAAAGCATAACCCCCAGCCCAATCAATCGCAACGTTAGAAATTCCAAAATCTGGATATAGATGCCGATAACCATTACCGCGATATGAGGATTCCACTCCATCGGCTTCATAACCAGGTCTCCCTGTTGTACCAATTACAATAAAACTCAACGTTCGCTTTCTAGGAAAAAAATACGTAAAAGATGCATCAAACAAACCACCTTTGATAGCATGTCTATCCGTTTTGCGGAAAATAATATTTCCCGAACTGTCTCGCAGTGGATTCGAAGAACGCACCCTACCATGATTCAAAACACCATGTAGGACGAAACTATACTTTCGAAAATTGAACTCATTAAACCAACCATGCCAAAATAAAATTCCTGTTTCTTGCTGCGCATCTGTATTATCACTATCTTGCGAGTAATAAGAATACAATTCATGACGGATGTTGGGAACTAGGTTCAATTTTACTTTCCAATAATAAATATTCAAACTTACGGGGCTTGTATCATTGAAACCATTATTGTCACCGTCATAAAACAAACGATCACGACCCCTAATTCCGCCTAACTCAATACCTAAGTTGTATGCATTGAAATCTTTTGTCATACGAAATCCTGTCCCACGAGCAAATAAAACACGACCTTTTACAGATGTAAAAAGCTGTAAACCAACCCTAGCCGTAAAACTCTTTTGTGGAATCTTTGCATTTATGTACAAGAAATTTGTTTGCAAATTCACCGCAGAGGTTTGCCGTATTTCTCCTCCACTCCCGCCACCGACGATATAGGGAGAGTCACGGTCAGTAGCACTAAGGCCTCTACCTCCAAATAAAAGATTTCCTACTTGAAACCCCCATAATGCATCAAAGTATTTGGATGTGATAAAGTTAACATTCAGTAAAACACGAGAATCGTGGAATTGTAACTCTTCCTTATTGGGAGTGATAAGAGACGGATTGCCTAGAATTCTCTGGGATATCTCATCTGTAAATAATTGTTGTACGGCTTCACTTCTCTGCTGCTGCTCTAATTCCTTGTCATAGATAGGTTCTGTTGGCGTTTGCCGATTCAAGAGAACGTCACGGCCTAATAAAAAGCTTCTTACACGAAAAGAGCCACTATAATTCAGCTTTATAGTATTGCCTTCCGTTGCAAAAATTGGATAGCTGAAACTAATAATCAGAAAAATTATACTATATTTCACTTTTTCCCAAAGCCTATTTACTTCCACATCGGCGGTGACAGTAACGGGTCTTGTGGTTGTCGATACCGG
>JBCCIA010000143.1:0-12761 GCA_039028475.1 Spirochaetota bacterium
CCAGTTGATGGCTCAATGAAAATTCCAAAGGAGGCTTACATGGCCACTCAAAAAGTAGACAATGATAATTTTCAGGCGGGCCCATCTACAAGAAACAGTTTCAGAAGAGTTAGTAGGTGAACTTGTTTCTTTTCAGGAAATTCCTGGTTCTGGGGTGGAAGCCCAAGTCGTTAGTTCTGGTCATAGCTACCAAATACGTGTTGGTTCCTATGAATTCACCAAAGAGGTTATTCAAGACTCGAAAAATATGGCTGTAGATGCAGCTTTGGGGAATGTATTTGTAGCTGCCAATGGGGAATATTTCGGCTACTGGTTATTGGAAGATAGACTACGCGAAGAAAGTTACCAAACCATACAATATCTACAAAAGAGAGTCACTCAGGATATTCGAATTTTTTCAGGGGATTCACAGCAAGTTGTCAGCCAAATAGCTGCTAAACTCAATATTAAGGACTATATGGCTAACTTAAAACCACAAGATAAGTTGCAACATGTGAAGCGGCTCATGCAAAGTAATAAAAAAGTGGTTATGGTAGGAGATGGAATGAATGATTCTCCTGTTCTTGCACAGGCAGACGTAGGAATTTCTTTACAAGTTGCCAGTGCTTTGTCGATTGGCAATTCGGATCTAGTATTATTGCAAAATTCTTTGTTAGGGGTGGGAAAAGCCATCCGATATTCTAAAGTCACCTCTAGAGTCATCAAGGAAAATATAATTTTATCCCTTTGCTACAATTGTATCATGCTGCCTTTAGCTGCAATGGGATACATGCTGCCAGTTCTCTGTGCGTTATTTATGACTTTGAGTTCTTTGACAGTACTGGCAAATACGTTTTTGCTATCATGGAGAGCGAGGAAAAAATAATATGAACGCTTTGTTTGTAACCATCCCATTGGCTATGGCAATTGCCATTTTAGCTTTTGTGATCTTTTTTATGGCCTGGAAAAAGGGGCAGTTTGAGGATATGGAAGGACCGAAATATCGGATGTTCTTTGATGAAGAAAATGAAATTTCTGAAAAAAACAATAGCTAAGAGTGAAATTTTACTTTACAAAAACCATGCTGTTAGAAATACTACTTGTAGATGATCCCCTTTAGCTCAGTTGGTAGAGCAAATGACTGTTAATCATTGGGTCGCTGGTTCGAGCCCAGCAGGGGGAGCAACTTCTACTTTTCCAACCGTTTTATCTAATCCAAAGCTGTAGATCTGTGCAAGACTTATCCCTAAAATACATCCTCCTTGAAAAAGGACAAAGAAGTCTTTCTACAAATCCAAATAAGCAAAAATACCTTGGGCTGGACTTAGCAAAAGAGACTTACCAAGAGCACCTATTTTTAATCAAAAGTTCGTCTGATACCTTAAGACAAGGTGTACTATCAGGAATTGCAGGGGCTTTGCTAGGTTTTCAAGAGAGGGGGTTAAATCCGAAGCTTAGTATCCACTATACTCTGTTCAAAGAGATCGTCCAAGAAATTGTTAGTATTAGCGATGAAATTTGGGACAAATTGGTTTCGCATGAAGTATGGTTACACGATTGTTTTGAATACGGGGTCAAAAAAGTTTATCATCTGGATTGGAAATTGTATATGAGTAAAGAATGCTATTGAAGTTGAGTTAGTACTTCATATCCATTGTCTGTAACTAGAATAGTGTGTTCGAACTGTGCTGACCATCTATGATCCTTGGTGCGAACTGTCCATTTATCTTTTTTATCAAATGTAACTTCATAAGAACCTAAGTTTACCATAGGCTCTATGGTAAAGGTCATTCCTGTCACTATTTTAGCTAACTTGGCTTTTTGACGAAAATGGGGAACCTGTGGATCTTCATGGAAGTTTTTTCCCACTCCATGACCCATAAGATCTCGTACAATACCGTAGTTTTTTCCTGTAGCTGTTAAGAAATCATCTATTGCATTTGCTATGTCACTGATCCTATTTCCAGGCTTTACCTGTTGTATGCCTACCCACATTGCCTTTTCAGTATCTTTTACCAATTGTTCAATTTCTGGAGTTACATTGCCTATCATAAAAGTTCTGGACGTATCACCATGGTAGCCATTGACAATAGGGGTTACATCTATGTTGATAATATCACCATCTTTTAAAACATCATTTTTTTTGGGGATACCGTGGCATACCACATTGTTTATAGAGGTGCAAATAGATTTTGGAAAGGAACCCTTATAATTAAGCGGTGCAGATTTTGCACCACGCTTAACCGTATATTCGTGACATAGATCGTTTAACTCCAGAGTAGAAATGCCTGGTTTGACGAATTGTTCGATATACTTAAGTAATTGGGCAGCAAATTTGCCAGCTGCCCGCATTCTTTCTATTTCGGCTTTATTCTTTATGTGAATCAACGGTTTCTATAAATCAGCAGATTTTAGTGTTGATCGTTTGTTAGCTTCAGTTCTCGCTAAGGCTTCATCGATCAACTTATGAACTTTGTCGTTTAGTCCATCTAGTGCTTCTGATGAAGTCATAAATTGTTTAGACTTGATGTATGCCTTTACTTTACTGGAAACAAGAAGCATTTCTTTTTCCGTTTTGTCTTTTGCTTTTGCCATGTTTTCTCCTCAAATTTTTTGCAATATAAATTATGCCTAAGCAAACAACAGCACCTAATAGGAAGCCGTTTTCTTGCTATTAATTATTGCGTCGACCAATGATTGTTCTAAGTTTAGCTTTTCCGCAATCGTTTCGGAAGACCAATCAAAATTTTCATATAAATTCAAGACAGTAGCTCTTTTTCTTTTTAACAAATCACTATTGTCAATTGTTGACTTTTTAATATTTCTTTTCTCTAATGATCTTCTAGGGGCATTATTGGCTGCTGTGACTGAATCCACTACTTCCAGAAAGTCGGCGAGTTTATCAAACTTATCATCTGCTTCTAACAACAAGTTTTCTAAGCTCATTTTCATATCTTCTGTATCATTTTTTAAGTTTTCAATTCTTCGCTGCAGATTAGAGATTTGTTTATGCCTTCCAGAGAGATCTTCCATTAGGTTCTCTACTTTGTCGAATTTCGATTCTATAGATTTAATGTCAACATTTCTATTATGTAAATCGCTTGTTTTTTTGTCGGCTACCTGCAAACTCTCTTGGATTTCGTATTCTTTGGCCTCCAAAAGCTCAATATCTTTCAAAATAGAGTTTATCTTGTTGCTAATTTTGTCAGAGTTTGCCTCATAACCTTTGACAGTGTTGGTAAGTTCTGAGATTTTCTGGTTCGCAGATTGAATTTCTAACATTTTTTCTTCTAGCTGGTTCTGTGAGCTTTCGATAGATTCAATTTTTCCATCTAAAGAATTGAGTATGGAAATCTTGTCTTTGATCTCTTCTGTGCGTTGGTTGATGAGGTTACAGACTTCATTGGCACGTGAAAATTCTTTTTCTAACTGCTCAATTTGTGATTTTTGAGAACTAAGAGAGTGAATTTGCTCATCCATATCACTACGGGTTGTTTTTATAAAGTCTACGTTCTTCAAATATTGTGTGACCGTATCCTTTTCGGCTTTCATCCTATCTATGAGGGTAATCATATCTTCAATTTTGCGGTCAGATTCATGGATCACTCGTTCAGTATTGTCTATGATATCTGTATAACCCTCTAAATTGCTAACTTTTTCAGCGATTCCCTCGACAGTTCTCTTGAGTCTTGAACTTTCCTGGCCTAACTCACGGAAAAGATCTTGTTTGGTGGTTTTGATTCTTTCCAAATCAGAATCTACCACTGATTTCATTTTATGGAAATCATCGCGTGTCTGCTCAAATTCTACACGGGTACGGTTGAACTCGTCCCGATGAGTTTCTAGGAATCCGGAGTTCATTTTTTCAATTTCGCGAAAATTCTTTTTCATCTGCGTATTGAATGTATCCAATTGTCTATCACTATCTTCACGTGCATGGTTGAGGGTGTTTTCTAGGTTTTGTTTGATATCGTGTATGTAGTTGCCAATGCGCATCTCCAATTGATCCAGTTGGATCTGTCCTTTATCGAGTAAGATAGTCAATTGTCTGGAAATTCTCTCGTCCAGTGTACTGTTGAATTTTTCCATCTTTTGTTCTTGCTTATCAACCAGCTCTTCACCTGTCTTTTTCAGGCTTGCAAGAACTTCTTCGGCGTCTCGTTTCAGCGTCTCCAACCTATCGACCATCTCGTGGTTAAATTTTTGATCGACATGGCTGGTAAATCTGCTAAATTTATCGTCTTGTTCACTCAGAACATGCTCTCCAGCTTTTTTAATCGCTTCTAACAGCTCTGAACCTTCTTCTTTTGCATGGTCGAGTTTGTTTTGGATTTCTTTTTCAAAGCGATCGTCTACCATTTCTGAGAATCGATTTATTTTCTCTTCGTGTTTGTCCATAATCGCGTTGCCGTTTTTGTGTAGGTTGTCTAACACATCTTCAATTTCTGTTTTGATCCGATTGAATTTGAAAGCCAATTCGTTATAAAGTTTTTCTTCAATAAAGTTTTTGAATTGGCTGATCTCATCGTTGTGACGCTGCTTCAATTCAGAATTGGTGCGTTCTATATCTTCTAGTAAATGGCTAGAATCATATTTGAAGTCATCAAATTTTTCTTTGAACTCTCTAAACAGCTTTTCTTCGATTTCACGGTTGAGTTTGTCGATGGTGTTTTGGTGCTTGCGTATGCTTTCTTCGCTGTTGGTTTCTACTTCTCCCAACAAAGATTTTGTATCAGAGCGTAAGCCTTCCAGTTTTTCTTGTAGATCCTTAAATAGTTTTTCATCAACGGCAACGGTAAACTGGTTGAGTTTCTCAGATTGCTTTTCGATGATCTGTTCTCCATTGGATTGCAATGTGGTAAGAGTTTCTTCGGACTCTAGTTTCATTTTATCCATTTTTGCGTACAGTTCACTGATTACATTTGTTTCTATATTTTCTTCAAAACGTTGCAGACGATCTTCCTGCCTCTCTAACATTTGGTGACCGGTTTTCTGGATTTCATCTAGAAGTTTCTCAGAGTCTTCTCGCACTTTTTCTAGCTTGTGGTGTAAATCTCTGTTCAGTTTTTCACTGTATTCGGCAAAGATTCCTTCTTGCTTTTCATACAAGTGGATGCCAGATTTTTGGATACGAGCCAGTAGCTCTTCTGTCTCCTCTTTGGACTTTTTCACCTTAGAATGGATTTCTCCAATGACTACATCTGCCTGTGCATCAATGACCGTCATGCTCTTTTGTGCCTGCGAGTCTAGCTGTTGTTTATAGCTTGTGAACTCTTCGCGGAAGGTAGTTGCAAGGTCGTTACCTTCCAAGTGGATGTCTTTCAGGCGACCCACCAGACCTTCGATATCTTTTTGGGTGCGCTGTTTGATCTTTTCTAACTGACCTCCCCAGGCTTCGGCGAGGTATTCAATTTTTTCGTCTACTTTGATGCGTTCCGCGTCTAGTGCTGTTGCGAGTTGGTTAACATCTGCTTCGACTTGGCCAATGATATCCCTGGCACTTTCTACCAATGCTTTTTTCAAATCAGTGAAGTGATCATCGACAGACTTTATCTTGTCGGATACTGTTGTATCCAAATCGGCAATCTTGCTTTCAATTCGGTACAACTCACCCATAAACTCGTCTTTCTTCTGTTTGTGAAGATTTGCCAAATTGTCTTCTAATTTTGTTTTGAGTTGGTAGAAGTCCTTAAGTTTTTCATCGACTCGTATTTTCTCTTCGTCAATTCCTTGGGCGACTTTTTCGATATCATTTTCTACTTTAGCAATGATTTCGCTTGCACTACCATTGAGGGCTGCTTTTAAGTCGTCAAAATAGTCATCTATGGATAGCATTTTCTCATCTGCACGTTTTTCGAGAGCTTCTATACTGGATGTGAGAGTAATCACCTTTTCATTGATGCTTTTTTCTTCTTTATTGTAGAACTCTGCTAAATTGCCTTCGATTTCTGAACGTAGGTCTAGAATACGTTCGCGTGTTACCGCTTCGGAGCTGTGGTATGCCTTTTCCAATTCTGTTTCAAAGGATTGGAGCTTTTGCATAATTGTATCTTGGATAGAACTGGTTTCTTCACTGAGAGTTTCGCTAACTCGTTTGAACTCTTCTTCAAATTGGTACATCTCGCGGAAGAGTTCTGCTTTTTTGACTTCTGCTTCTTTGAGTAGTTTATTTTCTGATTCTAAATATTTTTCTTGGAAAGAAGTTATGGTTTCATTGATTGCTTCTGCCTGGCGTTTGCTTTCATTGAGTATGGCGTCACGCCGTGTTAGTGTTTCTAAGTTTAGATTTTCCACCTCTTCACGAATACCTTCCAATTGTACATCCATATTGCTGAGAAATTGTTCCTTGCTATGACTTGCTTGGTTGAGAATTGTATCGAATTTATCTTGGTATTTTTTTTCAAATAAGCCGAGTTCATTTTCTAAGCCCTCTTTGGCCTCTGCAATACGTTCTTCAAATTGGTAGTCTATTTTTTCAATTTGTTGGGTTGTCCTGTCTGCCGTGTCCTTGAATTTACTGATTTTTTGTTCAATCTGCTTTTCCGTTTCATATACATAGGTAGAGAAGGTATCTACTTTGTCGGCAGCATTCTCCGCTTGTTGTAGCGTCTCTTCCACTAAATGATCGACTTGCTTGTGAAACTTATCCGAGTAAGACTTTTGGATAGACTGTAAAGAGTTGTCTAAGGAGTCTGATTTGCTTTCTAACAAACTTTCTAATTCAACAATTTTACTGGCTAAAGATTCCAGTATACTTTGCGTTTTATCTTGGACATTTGCCTGGAACTGCTCTTCGATACCCGAAATCCTCTGGTGCACTCCCTGGATACTTGCTTCTACTTTGCCTAACTCATTTTTTTGTGTTTGCAGCATACGCAAACCTTCTTGGACATATTCTGACTCTTGCCGAACTTCAGCAGTCAATTGCACTACATTGTTGAGGTCTGCGGTTAGAGAATCCAGATATTCTTTGTTGGCTTTAATGGTCTCCACCATAACCCTGGTCTCAGAGAACTTTTCGTTCATCTCAGAAATGAGTTTTTTGGCTTGCTTATTGAGGATCTCTAGATCAATGTTCGCGTCTTTGACGGCCTGTACACCGGAGACTGCGACTTGGTTGATATCCTCGCTGAGCTTATTGGTATATCTTTTGATTTGGCTGATCTTATAGTTAGATTTATCTAACCTACGTAAGAAAAGCATGATGGCAATGCTGGCTAAAAAAGGAAGTAGTAGTTCTGTACCCATTATATATTTTCTTTGATTGTCAAATTATGTCTCATTAAAATAGTAGTTAATTAAATATATCTCAAGAAAATTACAAGAATTTTTTTTGAAAAAATGAATTTTAAACCAGCTTACTCTTATTTTTCACAAATTTACGACCCAGTTATGCAGCATATTGACTTTCGTAGCTGGGCTGAATTTATTTTATCAGCATACAGAGAGTATGCGATTAAAGAACCTAAGAGTATTTTAGATATTGGTTGTGGGACGGGTGAGCTATTGGCTTATTTTCCCAAAAAAGTTTATAAATGTGGCGTAGACAATTCTTTAGAAATGCTGGAAATTGCTAGAAAGAAAAATCCACAAATCAATTTCATTTATGGAGATATGGAAAAGCTAAAAATGCCCAGTACCTATGATTTGATTGTTTCTACCCATGATTCTATCAATTACCTTACAGATTTTGACAAGCTGCATGACCATTTTTCGGCAATTTACAGTACATTGAAGACCGATGGACTGTACTACTTTGATGTAAGTAGTGAATACAATTTAGAAGTAAATTTCCATCGCAAGGTATTTAGGGAAAAACATGGTGATATTTCTTTGGTATGGGAGAATTTTTATGATAAGAAAAAAAGAGAGATTTTATCTGTTTTGACATTTCGCCAAAGTGGAGAAGAATACGTAGAAGAGCATAGGCAGAGGTTCTATAGCCAAGCAGAGATCAAATCGATCTTAAAGCATGCAAAACTACAGCTATTACGAATTGGCTCAGACTATAAGACATGGAGTCTGGATCGTAAGGCTGCACTTATCGGTTTCTTATGTAGGAAAAAATGAATATGAAACTTGTAATTGTGATATTTTCTTTACACGAATCGGTCATTATTTAGTGTTTCATCCATATGGATCAGAGACTAGAGGATTCTCCCTACAAAAAGAAAGGTTATATATGAAAACAAGCAAAGCAAGTGTTGTATACAGCTTAACAATTCTTTCGATTTTACTGATAAGTTGTGTAAAAGAGCAGACTATTAAAAAACCTCATAAAGTTGGTTGCACAAAAGGAAATTGTTCCGACGGGAAGGGTGTCATGGTTTTTGCTACAGGAGAGAGGTATGAAGGAGCTTTTAAAAATGGTAACTTTCATGGTAAGGGCAAGCTTTTTTTGAATGAAGGAGAAAGCTATGTAGGAGATTTCTTACAGAACAACTTTCACGGCAAAGGTATCTTGGTTTTGAAAGATGGTGAGAAATATAACGGTGATTTTCGTAATAACGATTTCAATGGTCGGGGCAAGTTATTTTTACCTTCTGGTGAGACCTATGAAGGTGAGTTTCGCAACAATAGCTTTCACGGCACAGGAAAGTTAACATTTGCCAATGGCGACTATTATAAAGGTGAGTTCCGTGAAAATAAGTTCCATGGTTTGGGCAGCTACCACTATGCCAATGGCGACATTTACAATGGCAGTTTTACTAATGATAAGCGCACTGGCCAAGGGACGATGACTTACAAAAGTGGCGATAAATATGTCGGTGAGTTTCGCAATGATGAATTTTTTGGCAATGGTTTGTACATAAAAAGAGATGGTATTCGTTACCAGGGTGAATTTAAAGAAGGCTTATATAATGGCAAAGGTGTATTGTCTTATCCAGATGGCAGAAAAGAAGAGGGAATCTTCCGTGATGGGGCTATGGAAAAAGGAGATGTAGTCTATCCCAATTAATTGGACCTTTTTACTGTGTTTTTTTGTCACTACGAACCTATATAGCTTTCGTGTTCCAGATTTTTCGCAGGTACGTGAAAGGTTTGAAAACTCTGATTCCATAGTACTAGATCGCAATGGCAGAGTTTTACAGCACATCCGTATGGATACGTCTCGGCGTAGGTTGCAATGGATTCCATTAGAAAAAATTTCACCTCTACTCTTAGAACTACTCTTACTTGCAGAGGATAAGCGTTTCTATTCACACTCCGGTGTCGATTACTACGCTCTTGCTGCTGGCTTTAGTAGTTTTTTGACCTTTTCACGCAAAAAAAGAGGCGCCAGTACCATTACCATGCAAGTCGCTGCCTTATTAAACTCCTCTTTGCGTGGTGGCAAAACTGGCCGTAGCATTGTAAAAAAACTTCGCCAGATACGTTTGGCATGGCAAATTGAGAAAAAATGGTCAAAACGAGGAATCTTGGAAGCCTATTTGAATTTAGTATCCTACCGAGGAGAACTGTTAGGGATAGATTCTGCGTCAAGAGGCCTTTTCCAGAAGGCTCCTCACTCTTTATCTTTCCAAGAATCCTTATTGCTAGTCTCTCTTTTGCCTAACCCGCAAGCAAATGCCAGGCGTGTCGCTAGGAGGGGGTGTTATCTTGCCAAGAAAAAGAAATCTCGGATTACCTGTTCACAACTAGGTAAATATTTCAAAGATACTTTAGCAAAAAAATATTTCATCCCTTTTCGCAACCATCTAGCCTTTCATGCGGCTCAACTGCTTACAGGTAAAAAGAACAAGAAGCAGATCTACCATACCAGTATCGATGCAGATATTCAAACATATGCGATCCAAACTTTAAGACAACATTTATTACAGATACAGGAACAAAACGTTCACGACGGTGCGGTGCTTATTGTAGACAATCGCAGTGGAGAAATCCTTGCATATGTAGGTAGCAGTGGCAATCTATCCAAGTCAGCGCAGATCGATGCTATCCGAGCCAGACGGCAAGCCGGTTCTACCTTGAAACCTTTTCTCTACGCCTTAGCAATGCAGGAGAATGTCTTACAAGAGGGAAGCTATTTGGATGATAGTCCTGTTGAAATACAAGTGGGTACAGGCATTTATAAGCCTGGCAACTACCAGAATGTATTTCATGGTAAGGTACGAATGGAACAGGCATTGGCTTCCTCTCTAAACGTACCAGCTGTAAAGGTTCTCTCTATGATCGGTGAGAGAAAATTTACCATATTTTTGCGTAAATTAGGTTTTTCCATCAATCGTTCCTACGAGTACTACGGTCTTTCCATGGCACTAGGCTCTTTGGATGTAACTTTGGC
Source organism: Spirochaetota bacterium (assembly GCA_039028475.1). Classification (GTDB taxonomy): domain Bacteria; phylum Spirochaetota; class Leptospiria; order Leptospirales; family Leptospiraceae; genus JBCCIA01. The sequence continues at coordinate 10,265 of JBCCIA010000143.1, forward strand.
GGAGCTAGTCGCAGCATACCGGACTCTTGCCTTACGCGGCAAATTTTCAACAATTTCCTTGCATCGGTCTAGTACTACAGTTGCTAAAACTACAGCAAAAATACTTGATACAAGGGTTGCCGCTAGTATTGGCAATATTTTGGCCAATAGAGAAAATCGCATGCTGACATTTGGCTTAGAGAGTCCTCTATCGACACGCTATTGGAGTGCGGTAAAAACGGGTACCAGCAAAGACATGCGTGACAATTGGTGTGTAGGTTTTACCAAAGAATTCACCGTAGGAGTTTGGGTTGGAAATTTTTCTGGACAACCTATGTGGAACGTAAGTGGGGTTTCGGGAGCAGCGCCGGTTTGGATTGATCTGATGAATTGGTTATCCAGTAAGCGTAGTAAGATACAGTTGCCGAGTGAGACTTCCCGTAAGCCTTTGGTAAAAGTGACGGAGCCGGTTTCTCTCTTGCACAAGAAAAAAAAGATCCAAGGCATTTTGCGACCTACTAATGGTACAATCATTGCTATTGATCCAGATATCCCTGAGGCGCAACAACGGGTTTTTTTCCAAGCTAAGAGACAATCGGTGGACTATGATTGGTTTTTAAATGGGAAGAGAATGGCACATGCTGGGCAGACCTATTTGTGGCAGCCTACAAAAGGTGTGTTTTTGTTGAAGTTAGTAGACAGGAATTCCGGTTATGCGGAAGCTGTTCGCTTTGAAGTGCGCTAGAGGTTTTCATTGTTTCGGTATGTATTGATTTTGTTTATAGTGTTGGCTTGTAGTGGAGAAGAATCTCTAGGACAACAAGGAATTGCCAAAGAAAAGCAAGGGAAAATCCAAGAAGCTGTACACTTTTACAAACTGGCTTTGCAGGAAAATTCACGTTATGGTTTTGCTCATAAACGCTTGGGAATACTTTATTCTGCTGGCATCGATTCCTTAGAATTGTCCCTATACCACCTAAAATTAGCAAAAAAATGGGGTAGCGCGGATAGAGAAGTCTACTTAAAATTATTTGATATCTATTTGATATTACAAGAACATATGAAAATAGGTCCCCTGAAAAACGATGCGACGAAGACGAAATTATTCAAACAAAAAGAATTCAATTATATCACTGAATTGGATACATGTATCGCAAAGTCAGGAAAACGATATAAGGATATCAAAAAGCTCTTTGCACAGAAATTGCCTTCTATTTCGTACAATTTATTGCGTTCCCAAGCTGCATGTTTACAAGGGCAGGGTTATGATAAGCAAGCTAAACAAATTTTAGCTCATAAGGTGGTAACTTTTGACTAAGTGGAGATTTGTATATCGGTTTTTCTTATTTCTAGTATTTGTTTTTTTTACCATTGAGTTTTCCTTGCGTATTCTGCGTCCAGATGCTTTAGATTTTTATTTTTTGCAAAAGCAGTACCATACGTTTGAACCTACTTATTTTGTCGATTTAGAAGCGAATGCCGATGTAACCGTAAAACATTTCCGAGACTTTTTTACCATGCGATTTACCACCAATGAAATGGGCTTTCGTGGTTCCCCCAAAGTCAATAATTCTCTACCGCAAATAGCTTGTATTGGTGACTCGATTACAATGGGCTTTGGGGTAGATGACAAAGAAACTTTTTGTAGCCGTTTGGATAGCTATAAAGATTCCCAAGGCCAAGAATACCAGTCTTTGAATATGGGAGTAGATGCCTATGGACCAACGGCAATTGCCGAAAAACTAGAAAAGTTTGTCGATAAGTTGAATATAAAATTACTCTATTACCTACCCAGTCCCGGTGATGATATCGATGACGCTATTTTCCAGGCCCGCAGGGAGGATCGGATCAAATACAATACTTTCAAGTGGCAGTTTCTCTCGACAAAGCATAGTTATGCTATGATGGGCTTGCGTATTACACAAGAGCAACTTGTTTATAGGTTTCGTGAGACATTTGTCTGGCCTTATGAAAAATTATTACGCAGCAAAAAATGTCACCTGCAAGCTGATAAAAATTCTTGTTCGGATGTTTACCGTTGGCCTGGTTGGAAACGTTACATCCAGGAAGAATTTACCTTTACGAAAGGACCCACTTTGAAGGAGTTACAGACCACTTCTGTTGGTCTGGTAGGAGGGATTGAGAAAGCCTGCAAAGACAAACCAGATACCAGTGCTAAAAACGTTTCTCCCAAAATATTACAAGCGATAGATAGGATTCGAAGTATTACCGAAAAACACGGCATACGTCTTGTGCTATTAGCCACTCCTGTAGAGGTAGAGACCGCCTATTGTGCCCATCTAGGTAAATTCCACCCTTACTACGATTACATCCTATCGCTAAAAAAGTTGTTATTGGCAAAAGACTATGAGTTTTTGGATATGAACGACTATGCCAAACGAATGGGAGTCGATAAGCTGGGAAGGCCGAATGTTCGCCCTTACTATATCTATGGAGATGGGCATTATACTAAAAAAGGCCACGATTGGATCTATGAGGTAATCTCTAAAAAAACTAA
>JBCCIA010000144.1:0-12595 GCA_039028475.1 Spirochaetota bacterium
AAATAGTGTTTAAATTTTTTAATGGGTGCTCTTCTTACACCCGTATCTTTATCTTCCGAGTAAGCAAAAGGTTTTTCCGCGATGTATTTTAGCTTTTCCCGTACATTTCTAACGAATTCTCTACTCTTGCCTGGAGATTTTTCCTCATAGTATTTATAAATCTCATCCAGATCATTTTTCGCTTCTTTTTTAAATCTATAATCCATAATCTTTATGAAAAATTTCTTCCATCTGTTCACTAGAATAGGAGTCTTCAGGATTTTTATCATAATCTCGGACGCGTTGTAACAATTCTTCTCTCTCGTCAGTAGAAAGAATACCAAAAGAATTTTCAGCTTCGTTTTGAACATATTTACTGTGCATCAATTGTATGAAATCATGAACAATGTTTTGAATTTCTTTAGGTAGGGCGCTATAAAGCTCTAACAAATGTTCATTACTTGAACTTTCCATGACTTAAATCTAAACATACATACAGTTTCGTCAATCAAAACTCCACTTTTCTAAAGAGAAGGAACTTCATTGGTACAAAAGAAAGAACCATCCAAGTCCGATGTCTATACACAAGAATCTCACGGGCAAGCAAAGAAAATAGCAAAACTACTGGACAAGGAAATTAATTTCTGTAGTATCTGTCTGGCAGAAAATGGTAGAAGTTTTGTGGAAAATCCCATAAAACATCCGCCAAAAGAAGCAATGCAAGAAAATGGACAAACTGGGCGTCCCATACAAAACCACAACACGGAACAGGTAAAACGATGAGAAATCTAGCCAAGAGCATAAAAATTGCGTTTATAGCAGCAATACTCTACTCCCCCATACAACTACTCGCCAAAGAATCCTCGCAAGATCTGGTGGAAAAAATCCAAATCCTCAACAAAGACTTCCAAGCCGGCAGCATCAAGCAGTGCAAGAAAAATATCAAATACAGAAGGTGCTCGAAACAACTGCAAAAGGCCTTAGAAAGCAGTAGAGACGAGTTTATCGGGAAAATCCAAGCCTCTGACAAGACGTTTACCATGAGCGCAATCCCAACGTGCCAGGGCAAAACGATCAGCAAGGAATGTTTGAACACTCTAGTGCAAAAGTACAACTCTGGCTACGATTCCCTTCTCCTACAGGCAAAAGTCCTAAAAGTAGAAGTCGCAGAAGGTTGCTCCACCGCAAGCATGGAATGCACCGCTCAATTGAACGAAAAAGTCCACGCAGCCATAATGAAAATCGCGATAAAACCCTGGGCGAGAAGAAGTAGGAAAAGCCCCGACAAAGACATCAGCTATGCCACACACATCGCCAATTCACAAGAAAAGATCAACGCCTGCAAGTCGGCCACAGAAGAAACAGCTTTCCGAACGTGCATTGGCGAATTGCGAGAAGGATGGTTCAGCCGTTGGAAAAAAATCGCAACCTACTCCATTTTTCCACAGCTTCTCAGAAAGAATACCTACTGCATGCAAGAGGAACTGAGCAACACACCGCGTTCTAAATTTTGTGGCGGCAATGCGGAGACAAAACAGGTTTCAGAAACAACAGGCACAGCAAGCGAAACAGCACCTCCACCACCTCCGAGTGACAGCGAAACAGACAAAGCAGCACCAGTAACACCGGCAAATGCTACAACAGAGATTCCTAATAAACTCGCCAACCAAATAGAACTCTCCATGTCTGCCGTCAACCGTACCAAATACATCACCTATTTCCACATACCGGTCGTCCTGGCAGCAGGTTATTTTTACTACCAATACAACAACTACCTCAACCAGAGTAGCCAACAGGTGGATAGTCTGATCAGCGACTATACCCTATTTTCCTCGGCGAATGCTTCTGGCAATACGGTACCAACCTCTTTTTTTCGCACCTACCTACTCATAAACACGGCCAACCAGAGTGCCTACGAAAACAGTGCCAACCAGGCATTGGGCAGGGTGCAAATTGCGGGAGCTGCTGCGTTACTCATCCATCTGTTTAACGTAACGGATGTATTGTGGAACGACTGGAACGCTTATGATAGTATCTTCGAATATGGCAAACCCGTAGCAAAAGCTGTATCAGAAACGGAAGCCTCCTTGTTTTTGGATAACAGGGTCGTAACGATTCCAACGGCAAGCTCTGTGCTGAGTGAAAACCAGTATGCCATCGGCATCCACTACCATTTTTAAGCTTAGGGTAGGTTGCTTGTATACAAAGAACGAGTAACAATCTACAATATACTAGCATAGCAAGTACACCGAGGTACCAAAAGCCCTAAAACGTATAGACAATTTGTTACATGTAACGTTTTGGCGAGACTCTCTGTGACTTGCCTGCTATACTTTTAGGGTAATAAAGACTTAGAAAACCAAACAAACCCATCTAACAGGACCAATTTCACAAATAGTAGTAAATTCAAACTTGCTAAAGTACTATGAAAAAAGAGACTGGAAATATAAGTTTTCTAAAGAGTTGGATAAATGATACGTATGTTCCTCAAGGTCGAATCTTTGCTAAAGTGGTTTCTAATGCTTTTTCTCATCTCCTCCTGTACACCTTCACAGCAGAAAAACAGCCTATACTATGAGTTGACCGGTGGCTGGAAATTTCGCCAAGACTTTAAAGAGGAATGGCTACGGCAAGGCTTACCAAACGTAAAGACAGTCACCCTACCACAGAACTTTAGCAAGAGCCAAAAGATTCGCCAAGGCTATATTACTCTACAACAGAAAATCCCCAAACCTCTACAGGATCTTTTGTACCAGGGCTACCCGATTACCTTAAACGCTGGTAGAAATTTAGACATCGCTTTTTTCTACTTCAACGACACATTACTCGGACAAAAGGGAAACATAACACCCTACCGCGCCGGTGCCATGCGCTTTTTTATGGCAAATATACCGGACAAGGGAACACGCAGCCAATACCAGAACACCATTACTATTGTCCTGTATAGCAAAGGCAATTTCCCGCTGCAAACAATGGACCCCGTCCAATTGGGTTCCTCAAACATCATTTACTCGCAACATAGAAATGCAGAAATTATTTCTTTCATCCTTCTAACAATCTATTTGGTAATAGGAGTATACCACCTACTACTGGTTGCCAGACGGCGTCAGGACCGTTACAACCTGTACTTTGGCATTTTCTGCATACTCGTTTCTGGATATTGGTTCGTCGGCTATACCACCACACAAGATTTGCTATTTGAAAAGTATGCCATCCTACACCGCAAGGTAGAACACGTCTGTATGTTTGTATCGAGTATATTTATCTATTTTTTTACAGTGGAATACTTTCACAAAAAGCAAACCAGATTTTCCAAGATCTACGCAGGCACTTGGGCACTGGCAAGCCTCATCCTTCTCTTCACACCACTCTCCGTCATGCGTATGATACGCTTGCTGTTTTACCCCTTTCTGTTCGCTGCCATCATCCACCAATTTTCTATTTTGCTAAAAGCCATGCGGCAAAAAAACTGGGATGCCTACTATTTGATTTCAGGCTTCTTATTGCATTCTACCGGTGCCATACACGATACCCTCGTATCTATGGGAATATACAATTATCCTTATGTAGGCAAGTATACCCTCCTTCTTTGGAATATGGGCATTGCTGCTGTCCTTGCCAATCGTTTTACCTATGTAATGAATACGGTGGAAGAACTGAACGAAGAATTAGAACAAAAGGTAATTGCACGCACACAGGACTTGCAAAAGTCTCTGGAAAAGGTCAACAAACTCAAAGAACAACAGGATGGAGATTATTTCTTAACTTCGCTACTCATCAAACCTCTGTCTGGAAAATTCATCCGTAAGCAAGAAGAAGAGAAAGTACAGGTGGATATTTTGGTACAACAAAATAAAAGGTTTACTTTCCGCAACAAACAATACGAAATCGGGGGCGACATTTGCATTGCCGATCGCATCCAACTGCAAGGCAAAGAGTACACCGTATTTTTAAATGCAGATGCCATGGGAAAATCCATCCAAGGGGCCGGTGGCGTCATAGTCATGGGAACAGTATTTCGTTCTCTCATCACCAGAACCAAACTAAACCCACAGTTAGCCAAGCAATACCCAGAGCTTTGGATCAAAGAATGTTTTAAAGAATTGCAAAATGTCTTTGTTTCCTTTGGCGGTAGCATGCTCATTTCTACCATCTATGGCCTTGTCGAAGAAGACAGTGGAACGGCATACTATATCAACTCCGAACACCCCTACTTTGTCTTGTTTCGCGATGGTCTTGCTAAATTTTTAGATACAAATATAGATGTAAAAAAAATTGGTACCGAAGGAATCTTTGGCAACTTACAGGTCAACACATTCCAACTACAACACGGGGACAGCCTACTCTCTGGTTCCGATGGCAGGGATGATCTAGTCCTAGGCTACGACAAGGATGGAATGCGTGTCATCAATGAGGATGAATCTCTCTTCTTACAAAAGGTCAATGAGGCAGAGGGAGATCTACAAACAATCCGATCAGAATTGGAAAAAGTGGGTAGTTTTATGGACGACCTTTCCCTACTCAAGCTCACCTATTCCCACGATCGTCTCTCGCTACAAAAGGAATGGAAGGAGAAATTAACAGAAGTGGACACACTCATTGCAGAAGGCAAGGAAAAACAAATAGTCGATAAGCTACAACAGATCTGTGCAGAATACCCAGGTTTCCCAGATGCACACCTCTACCTAGCCAAGCAGTACATGTCTTCACGCCAGTACCATAAGGCCAGCCAGTACTACGAATTGTACAGCCAACTCAACCCTGCTGATTCGGAGAGTCTACTTGTCAACTCTATTCTAAAGAAAAAGTTGGCTAAATTTTCCGAAGCAATTCTATTTGCCGAACGCTACCGTGTGCGCTATCCCAAAAATGTGCGTAACTTACTCCACCTAATACATTTGTACTATTTGCAAAAGAACATTAGCAAAGCACAAAAGTTACTAGAAAAAGCACTTCTCCTAGCTCCTACCCACCCCAAAACCCTGAAATTGCAAGCAAGGCTTGCCTCAATACAAACATAGTTTCACGCTACCAATAAGAGCCTGTCTGAAAAAGTCGGCAAATCGTTCCCTGAGCGGAATCGAAGGGAACATAGTACTGTTTTAAGACACGCAATAAGGTTTCTCCTAACGCCAACGGTAGTCGTAAATATAAGCACTGCCATCACTGCTTGCATTTTGGCATAGGCTGATCAAAACACCGGCGTTGGTCGAATTCGCAGAAGGCCAATTTCTCGATTCCGTTTCGTTACCATCTACAAGCGCTTGCCAATTGCTTCCTGTAGAATTTTCATTTAGAGCAATATAACCAAGACCATTGCAAGACTCGTATCCCGTACCGCTAGTCCAAAGACAACCTCTAGTGGACTGACCCGTTACAATATAGGAAAAGCCCGCAGCAGTTGCTGCCGAAGTAGCTGTACTGATCTGTGCATCTGTAGGAAGCCCCCTGCGTGTCATAGGCAAAACCGTTGCCATATAAAACCCAGAAGCATTTTCGCAAGCGGAGTATACTTCCGTCCAGCTTTGCGCCATATTGTTGGTTATAGCACAGAGATAAAGGTCACTTGCAATTTGGTAACTATACACAGCCGAACCAGAACAACCTGAATTTACAACAGCAATTGATACCGCAGCACTTGTAGAACCAGAAACATTGCTAGCAGTAATCGTATGAGATGTCGCACTTTGCAAGGATGTAGGGGTACCCGATATAGTACCATTACTGGTATTTAGGCTTAGACCCGTGGGCAAAGCAGGACTCACACTATAGCTTAGGCCAGAACCACTGACTGACGCTACCGTATTGCTTGTAATAGCATTGCTGAGAATATAATAAACATTGGAACTTGTATACGTTAAACCACTAGGTGCAGCGACATTTACCGTTATGGTAATCATTGTGCTGGTACTACCGATAGCATTGCTTGCAGTAACGGTATAGTTTGTACTAGCAAGGGTTGTGGTTGGAGTACCGCTGATGCTACAGTTGCTAGAGTCCAAAGCCAAACCGCTCGGCAAACTGGGAGAAATAGAACAGCTGGTGATAGAACCACTTACAGTAGGTGATTGTGTGCTGATCGCTGCATTTTGAGTAAATGTATAAGGACTGCCAGTATAGATAAGATTGGCAGGAGCCGCCTCTGCAATAGCCAAAGAGATGCTAGCCGTAGCCGAACCAGAAGCGTTGCTTGCGGTAATGGTATAATTCGTACTGGAAAGGGTAACAGCTGGCGTTCCAACAATGGCACAACTAGAGGTACTGAGTGCCAAACCCTGTGGTAAGCTAGGAGAAATACTACAAGCGCTCACGATCCCGCTAAAGGAAGGAGTAATGGATACGCTAGCATTCTGCGTCAAACTGTAAGAGCTTGTAGGATAGGTAAAATCGCTGGGAGGACTATCAGAAATCGCTGAATCGTTACTAGACTCTACAGTGAGTGTATTGATATCTATCGTGGCTCCAGCTGTAGCAGCAGAACTACCAGTGGATGAAGCCGTAGAGGTCTCTGCCGTTCCTTGGACAGCACCAAGAATAACGATACTTTGCTCGATACCATCCGGTAAAGTTACCTGCAACTTGCTTGGCTCCGCTTGTAAGGCTGCCATTTCTTCCGCAGTCAAAACTTCACTCAAATCAATAGAGATAGAACCCAAATCCTTGCTAGTCCTACGAATGTCCAAGGAATACTTTTGTCCTGCCTGGAGATTGATTGTATAGGTGCCAGAACTATCAGAAATTACCCCACTGCTTGCACTGTAATCTGTAATATTTGCAGTAGCCAAAACTCCCTCTGAATTGCAGGAGTACAACTCAAACTGGCTCACATTTGTCGGAAGTTCCGTAGACAAGGCAAATTTAATTTCGTTGCCGTAGGTAATATTTTGGAATTTAGCGATTTCGCGTACCTTAGCTTGTGAAGCAGAACCATAAAAAATTTGGTAGCAAGAGTCACTACTAGCGGATACATCTGCCGTTTTGAGGATCATCACACAGGTAAGCCTTCCCGCACTCAAATTATAATCTATACAACGAATAGCTTCCTCAGTAGTACTTCGCGTCTGGCGATAACTTTGGGTAGTAATTCCACTCGCATTGGACACAAGTAGAGTATTGCTAATAGACTCACCGTCTTGTGAGAGATTTCCAGAAATCGAGAGGTAGAGACTGTCTTGGCTACTATCTGGAGCAAGGGCAAACAAACGGAATACAGTACCAGAATCAGAACTTTGCCCTATACGACAGCTTACTAAGCCTAAGGAAAAGAAAGAAAGCATTGCAAATAGTTTTAATTTTTTCATTGTATCGCTCCGAAAGTACCGGTGTGCTAAAGGATTTGACGTTGGAAATTATATATTTCCTAAAAATAAAGGCAAAAAAAAGCAAAGTAAAATATTTTTTTACAAAAGAAAGGCTATCTAACTTCAGAATGCTTTGCGAAATCCAATATCGACTTTGTCCTGTAGCCTCTGATCTGGCAACACTTCTTGCTTGGAATGGATAGAAAACAGAGGAAATAACGTTCTTTTCTCAACCGGTTTGCTATAATCAAAAAAGAAAATTGCATCTACAATGTTCACTAGATACAATAGCCCAATTCCTAAAGTTAAAGCGTTGCCCAAGCTGTGTGTGGAATTGATTCTGCCCTTTTTCGTTTCTGCTTCTAATAAAGTATTGTTCGCCAATAAGGAAACAACCTCATCTCCGGCAGAAACTTCTTGCAAAAGTAGGGCATTGAGGATTTGCGAATCGTAGTCTCGCTTGCTTTTTTGGTTTTCTTGGTAGACAGGATAGATCGCTAGTGCCAATGGGAGCATCAGTACTGGATAAGCCGTATAGCGATACCATGTGTCTCCTCTATAGTACTGCCCCCAGCCAGGGAGAAGAGCAGAACGCCAAAGAACTTGTGGCCAACGATATGTCTCTGTTTGTCTTTTTCTCACCTCTAGTGTTTGCCACTTAGAACTGGCCGTAAAACCCAGTTTGTTTTCACTGGTTACCCGATAACGGTATTTCCCCTCTTCTAAATCAACATATAAGGAATTTTTTTCACTGTATTTGCTAAGAATGATTTTATTGTCCTTATCTACAATTTCTAGTTTGTAAAGATTCTGTCCGCCGGCTTGCCACTCTAGCTTAATTCTCTTTTTAAGAATACCCTCTCTTTCTTTGACCGTAATCCTATATCATTTCGACCAACCTACCTGCTCTAGAGAATTTACGGCACCTACCCTATATTCATACATACCATTCTGTAAATCCACTAAAAGAAGAGTTTTTTTTGTTTTTCTAGCATATACAACTTTGCCACTTCCATCTTTTACTTCTAAACTATAGTATTTTGTAAAAGGAACTTCCCCCCATTCTAGAGGAACTTTCCTAGAACCCTGGGCACTAAGCAGGAATGGCAGGTATAGCAAGAATAGTAAGAACTTTGCTTTCATTTTTCATCTAGATAGTAGATATCCTTATCCGTTTTGATTTCAGGAGCTTGGGGGGGAGGAATGAGAGTGAAATAATTCTTAATAGAACGGTACGGTTTCTTAGTCTTATCTGATGGGAACCATTCAATATACCAGGTAAAATTGCCTCCGTAGTTTAGACTTTTATCTACAACAGTAAACTCTTTATCAGACGTTGTTCCAGTTTTTAATTGTACCACCTCTTTCTCTAAATCCTGCCAAATGTATACATAATAGGTTCCTGCGAGATTGAATTCAGACTTCCAAGTCAAAGTAAAATCCTGACCGGGTTTGTAGGCAACTTGGCTGTAATTGGATGGGAAGGTAGGCGCTATCTTTGGTTTTTTACCCTTGGAACGAATCACACGCAAATTTCGTTTTTTACTCGTATACAGAGTTTTCTCTCCATTTTTTACCACAATCCACCAGGTATATTTGTCTGGGCGGTTCAGGTTGATCCGATTGTAATTTTTGAAAGTAGCAATTTGCCTCTCTCGTTTCCCTTTGATAACAATGATATGTTCCTTTCCTTTAAAGACACTATCCCAACGAAACGTCAATTCTTTATCCTTGTTCAAGTCATGGATATAGCCTTCTACCGGTAGTAACAATTGTAAGTTCTTATCGACCTGTTTTTGCTCCGCAATGGAAAACGAATAGCTCTGTGAAAACTTGGACTTCTGTCCTTGTTCTGCGATCCCACGCACACGCCATACAATCCTACCTCTCTGGTCTTTAAAGTTGTATTCAAAGTGGTTCTGCTCTACCCTTTTGTTCAGCAGGGCTTGGCTGAAACTCGCTTTAAAAACTTCAATCTGGTAAGAGTTTGCAGTAGCATCCGGTAACCAATAGAAAAATACATGGTTGTCCTTGCCTTTCTTAGCATACACTTCTTGGGCTTTTTTAGGATATTTCAGCCTGGGAGGTTCAAAGCTATCTGTTTTACGAATGACAAAGCTAAAAGTATCTGTTGTAGAAGTCTGTATTTCAGGATTTTTATAAACTGTGGAGACAGAAAAGCGATATTTCCCTAGTGGCAACTCTTGTTCGATCCGATTGTGGTAAACATTTTTCTTGAGTATTTTGTCATTTTGCTGCAAAGCAAGAACATAGTACTTAGCCATTTCATTTCTCTTCCATTCAAAAATCACTTTTTTCTTGCCATAAAAGGAATCGATTTGCTGGCCATCTCTCGGAGAAAGTATTTGCAACTTTGGAACCTTGATAATAGAAAATTTTAAGACGATACTCTTCTCGCCTTTTTGATCTAACAACCGCCAATAATACTCTCCTTTCGGAAAAAACAACTCCAGAGACTTTTTACGAGTTGTCTTAGTTTGCAATACCTTTGTAAAATTTCTATCTTTACTGACTTGTACTCTCGCCCTTGACTGTTGTTTCCCCTTCCAAGAGAACTTGATTCCAGTTAGTTTTTTTTCACCGTAATGGACAGAATGAGGCTCAGGAGAGATTTGCACAAAGCTACTTCTCTTTATCTGACCTTTTTCACCGTTTCCCCCTGAATACCGATCCGGTGCAAACATCTCCAAAAGACCGCTCTCATCTGCTAACACGGCTTCTCCAGAAAATACATCAATATCCAATTTCTCATCTAAAAAGTTTAGATTGAGATTCCCCTCATCCAATTGTACTTTTTTACTACCTGCCAATATCACAAGTGGTGGGTCTTTCTTACTCCGTTTTGCCCGTATATTGCCTTTGATCAAATTCACTTTCATATTTTTACCAGAGTAGTCTAGAATCACCATACTATTTTCGCCTATAAACAGTTCTGTTCCATCTTTTAATACGACAACCGCATTAGAAAGCTTTTCAGATAGTATCGTATCTCGATTCGACAATACCTCTTTCTTTTCCAAATCATACCAAACGACTCCCGAACTGGACTTTCTTTTTATGGTTTTGCTCTTTCGTTTGATGTAACCGATAATTTCCTTTTTGGCAGTGTCTTTTTTTTGAAACGACCCACAAAGAAGGTAGGAAAAAAATAACGCGGTAAGCAATAATACGGTTAGAACAAAAATAGTATTGTCCAAGAGATACTTTACTTTTGCTTGAAATTTATCCATTTGCTTGGTTTACGATTTCATACTTTTCTTCTTCTTGTTCCAAGTCATAGCTCAGGAATTTTTCTTCATCAAATTCTATGCCAAGTTTTTTTCTTAATTCCTCTAGAGTTTTCGGAACTGCTGGATCTGGGTCATCGAACCTTGCTATAACCGCATAGATTGTCTGGGGGGCTTCCTTGCCTTTCACCTTAATGGCACGCATCTTTTGTACGTTGTAGATCCCCTCTACTTCTGCTAAAACTTCTTCGGTAATGAGGATATCGGTACCAAAAGGTTTGTTCAATGCTTCGATTCTAGAGGCCAAATTTACAGTATCACCGATTACGGTATATTCCAAGCGGTTTTCAGAACCTATTTGCCCAGCTACTACTGGACCATAGTTCAAACCACAACCAATTCTAATTTTAGGCTTTTTCTCCGTGCCTCTATCTTCATTGAACTCAAGCAGAGATTGACGCATCATAAGTGCAGCGTTCACCCCATTTTCTACAACATTTCCCACAACTACAGTAGTTCCCCAAGTAGCCATAATGGCATCACCGATAAACTTGTCAATAATGCCAAAGGTCATGTCCACACACTCTACCATAAGGGATAGGTATTCATTTAAAAACTCTACGACCTCTTCTGGTGATAGTTTCTCAGAAATAGCAGTAAAACTCCTAATGTCGGAAAAGAACACCACAGCATCTTTGCGTTTCCCGCCAAGCTCTAGGTTATCCGACATCGCTAGCTCTGCAATTACTGGGTTGACAAAACGTCCCAAGGCCTCTTTGGCTTTTTCTCTCTCTTCTAAACCCTTGGCCATTGTTTTGAGATATTCGTTTAAAATTCCTACCTCATCGTTTTGTTTCATAGCAATGGTGAAAGAAAAATTGCCCTTAGCGATTTCTCTTGTCATGCGTAGCAACTTGAGAATGGGTTGTGTAATAGATTTTGCAAAGAGAAATACGATAGCAGAAGATATGCAAATAGCTATGATCAGAATATAAATATTTCTCTTCTGGATGTTGTAGACTTCCTCAAAAATTTTATCTTCCAATACACGCGAAATGACAGCAAGATTCGCAGTAGCAATTCTTTTAAAGGCTCCGATGTATTGTTTTCCGTCAATTCCAGTATACGTCACCTGTCCATTGCCAATCGGATCGGTACGTATTTTTTGCACCAGGGGAGATTTCTGCATATTGAATAATTTTAAAATGGTATTTGGGTCATGGTGCGCAAGGACATTACCATTGATGCCTACGAGGAAGGTCTCAATGAGTCCACGCTTTTGGAAGAGTTTGGACAATTTTTCAGGGTTCAACAAAGATACAATTATCTTCTGGGAAAAAAGGTCTTTGGTAAAGGGTATAGCAAGTCCTAGGAGAGGTTGTTTGCTTCCTAAACTAAAGTTGTGAATGGTGATTTTACCTTTTAGCGTTTCTCGGATTGCTTCAAAATTACTCTCTATAGTTTTTCGCAGGTCGTAGTCTCCTAGCTTATTGTCCAGTACGTATTCCCTATTCTGCACAGAACTTTCTAAGGTGAATTCGTCATTTTCCCAGAGATAAATTCCGGTAAAAACAAGATCCGTACCGGCATCAAAAAAGACACGCGTCAAGAAATCTTTTTGCCTAGCACTCACAGCTGTTTCTTGCATAGTGAGTGCCATTTGTTTGGAGGATTTTATTATCGCTTTTAGCTCTTCCTCTACGGTCAGTCCGGTAAGTTCGGTAATTTTTATATTTTCTTCGACAATCCTGACACGGTTGTCCTTTTTAAAAAAGTAAGTAGCGAGCGAAATTATGATCCCCGTGGTAAAGATCAAAACCAATGTCATAATCAGCATGAGTTTTAATTGGATAGGCCTTTTGGGGACAACTACGGGGAGTTTCGCATCCGTCTTTTTTCTACTTTTTTTCGCCATAAAGTATGCATCAATAGTGTATACGCATTTATAATATAATCAATAATTTTTTTTTGTAGATAATAAATTTCTACCCATTCATATGATAAATGCGTATACACTATTGATGCATACTTTATGGCGAAAAAAAGTAGAAAAAAGACGGATGCGAA
>JBCCIA010000145.1:0-12585 GCA_039028475.1 Spirochaetota bacterium
ACGATGCTGGTAAAAAAATGGCCAAAACACTCACCCGAAGCAAAATGAAAAACTTGTCTGGCTTAATGCTCGCAATCCGCTTAGTAGGCCAACTGGTTTGGTCTTGGTTCTCGTTGCATTGTTTCCAAGAAGTGAATGGTTGGATTCTTGAATTAGAAGAAGTAGAACGCAGATCCTTTCGCCACTCCAAGCCAAAAAAGCCAGTTTTATAAGTTCCCTATAGTACTATCGTAGACAATAATACCCTTCACGCCGCCATTTGCACTTTTTCTGTTGTAACCAGACCTTACGATTTTGCTCATACAGGTATTGGCTAGACTGATCCTTGGTATTCATCAGGTAGCAGTTTTTACTATTAAACATGTATTGTGGCAACTTACTAAGATACCTCTGCCTTGCTGTCAAAAAACCTTTTTTCGCGCCTTGGTAGTATAAAATTTCTATTTTGGGTTTTTCCAAAAAACGATTGTTTTCTTTGACAAACTTCAACTGTAACATCGATCGCTTGATCTTATACCAACCAACAACTACTGTTTTATGTTGGTAAGCCCGTTGCTTTTTTACTAGTGAAATACGTTGCACGCGATTATGGCTTAAGTACAACTTCTGTATATTTTGGTAACAACCAACAGAACATTTGCATTCAATCGTTCTTTGGTAGAGTAAAGCACGCTTTGCCTTTAGGCTTGGTTTTGCATGAGACAAATAGGCGCCATACACAAATGCTTGTAGAGAACTGATCCAATACCAAGGCGCTAGCAACTTACCCAAGCGTACCGATTTACCTACAACCTGCGCCTTGACTCTGGTTCCATAGGGAATGACTATAATTTTTTTTGCCAGTGCATTAGGCTTTTCTCTAGCCGATAGGGCGCTGGCGGTCACATAGAGGGTTTGCGAAGGAGAGAATATTTCTTCCGTAGATATATCAGTGAGGGGAAGGAGTGAAGCGAGAATGTATAAAAGAATTGCAACATTGCTATTACGGAACACGGTGGAACATACGCTCTAAATCATAGCGAGTCAGTTTGATGAGGGTGGGACGGCCGTGGGGACAGCGGGAAGGGTTTTCACACAAACTCAAACGATTGAGAACTTCTCCTAAAATGTGATCAGAAACCAAATCTCCCTTTTTGATAGCAGAGCGACAAGCGATTGATTTTGCCATCAGATCGTACAATTCTGGTTCGTGCGACTTCTTAGTACGTTCTAAAAAATCCAATGTAGTTTCCTTTTCCTTACCCGGATCTACAAAAACAGGTACCTCGCGTATCAATAAAGTGCCTTCCCCTAGATCATCCAAATACAAACCTATCGATTCATACTCTCGCCTACGCTCTAAGATTTCCTCTGCTTCCTGGATAGATAGATCCATACGAATAGGTGTTAATAAAGGTTGTGAGAGGCTACCCTTGCGCTGGTATTCACGTAAAACTTCCTCATAACGAATTCTCTCGTGTGCAGTGTGTTGATCGATTATATACAGACCATCGTCAGCTTCTGCAAGAATGAATGTTTCGAAGATAACCCCATAGTGCCTTTTGGGGATAAACTCTCGGTGTATTTTTGGTGCATCTGTTAAGGCTTCTATTTGATTGCCTGCCCCTACATTTTCGAGTTCAAAGGGTTTTTGTGGTGTAGAAGTTTCATACAATCCATTCTGCAATACGCTTGCAAATTCTTTTTGCAAGGGTGGCGTCTCAGCTGTTGCAGAGGGTTTAGTATTTATCTGCTTTTTCAAAGGAGCAGACAGTCGATGTTTCATTTCTAGAAAAGTTACAGGCGTAGAAGAACGGAGTTTGTTGTACACCAACTCTAGAAAAAAAGCGGTAAAACTCTGTTCATCTAAGAAACGAATCTCCTTTTTTGCTGGATGGACATTCACATCGATAAACGAAGGATCAATTTCAAAAAAAAGAAAACACCAGGGGTGAACGTTTGCAGGGAGCAACTCATCATAGGCTTTCTTGAGAAGTTGTGAGGTATACTTAATTTCTACATTGCGGTTGTTGACGAATAAGAATTGTCCACTGCGGTTTGACTTATAGAAATCGGGGTCACTGATAAAACCATACGCTTTGATGCCGCGCTTTTCCAAAAAAACTTCTAACAGGTGTTCCCGAATCGACTCACCAAATACAGAAATGATGCGTTCTTTTTTGGATTCTTCACTGAGTTGGAAAATTTCCCTATCGTTCTGTCGATAGCGAATACGACTGTCTTCGTAACTAAGGGATATTGTAGCTATGCGATCGCGTATTTTTTTCTCTTCGGCTCGCTCTGATTTGAGAAATTTCCTGCGCACGGGAGCGTTGAAGAACAAATTCCGTACAGTGATACGGGTACCTTTCCGAGGCGCAACTTCTTCCTTGCCAAGAATTTTTCCCGCTTTACAGGTAAACTTCCATGCAGGTGCAACTTCCGATGTTCCACTAACAATTTCCATTTCTGATATAGCAGCGATAGAAGAAAGAGCTTCTCCGCGAAAGCCAAAGGTTAAAATGGACTCTAAATCTTGCAGGTCATGGATTTTACTGGTTGCGTGCCGGCGGATTGCAAGTTCCAAGTCATCCTCAGCAATCCCACTGCCATTGTCAGAAATCACTATTTCTTCAATCCCAGCAGATGTTGTTTCCATAGCAATCTCACTAGATCCAGCATCAAGAGAATTTTCTAAAAGCTCCTTGATAACAGAATGCGGAGATTCAATCACCTCTCCGGCAGCAATTTTATTGATCAATTGATTTTCTAGTGTTTTGATAACTCCCATGGCAATCCTACTCTCTACTACTAAAGACAGTCTTCTTATCTTGACTGCTAGCACAAGAGACTTTTTCGCAGATTAAGTTTCTACCACTTCCATAACAATAGCTGTAATATTATCATCTCCACCTCTAGCATTCGCAGCTGCAATCAGATCTAGTACAATTTCTTTGAGACTGGAGTTTGCATTGGCCAGTTCACACATTTCTTCTTCGCTGAGTAAGCCATGCAATCCATCACTGCATATAAGAATACGATCGCCCTGTTGCAGGCTTTTTTGGTAATTATATGGTTTGGGCTCTTCCAAGGGACCAATAGCCTGCGAGACAACATTTTTTTGCTTGTGGTTGGCAGCTTCTTCCTCATTGATAGCGCCGCTTTTTAGAAGTTCGTGTACCATGGTTTGGTCTTCCGTCACACAAGAAAACTTTCCTTCGCGCAAGAGATACAAGCGCGTATCTCCTATATGGCAGATGTAGAGTTGTGAATCCAGAATATGGGCGATAGTTGCGACGGCTCCCATACGACGATACTTTGGTTGCTCTTTCATAATTTTACGACAGGCAAGGTTCGCACTTTGCAGAGCTGCTGGTAACAATTCCTCAGGTGTTTGTTTCTGGTTGTCTCTTAGATAAGCTCTCACCTCAGTAACGATCGTTCCTGCTGCGAGTGCTCCACCAAAACTACCTCCCATACCATCCACAACTAAAAGAGAAATGCCATTTTCTACTACTTGGGGCTGTAAAATATCATGGGTGGAAAAAGAACCAAGGTTGACAATAGAATATGCATCTTCATTCTGGGACCTTTTCTGGCCAATATCGCTAGCTCCCGATACTAAAACTTTCATTTTCAGATTAGGTCAGATCTATTTTAGCTTTACCAGGAGGCGAAAACCCTGCTTTTCTTTCAATAATAGAGACATATAAGGAATACGGATGATTTTGACATCGGCATACTTTTTATAAGTCATATCATAGACTTTCTCAGAAGCAATTCCCTCCAAATGAACTTTCTCGATACGAAAACCTTTGCCGAGCATTACCTTATAGGTAGCAGAAGACATGATCTGGGCCATCATCCCTTCCATACCTTTGCTCATTTTATCCATCGATTTATTAAGGTCTGCATCTGGAGCTGGTGGTTGTGGTTCTACAACATCATCCTCTTCTTGCATTTTGGGTTCCACTTTCGGTTCGTCTTCTTCTTCCGCGAGTTCATCGGTAAACTGGGCTTGCCAAAGGAGTTTTTTAGGATTGTGATAGGTTTGGAAGGAGCCTTTCTTCTTTTTGTCAGGTAAAAAGGTAAAAATCAATTGGTTTTTCTTCTTATCCCAAATAGGAACAAGCGGAAATCCCTCATTCAAGGCAGTATCAGCAGGAATTTTTGTCATGTCTTTGACAGCGAACTCAATTTCAATCCCCGTTTCAAATTCATCGCTTGTTTGCTTCACTTGCATATCAGTGACGAGACCTTTGTATTTTTTTTCCAATTCTTGCTGCGAATTTTTCAAACGTGATGTTAGATCATTGCCCTTGCCACCTCCCATACCACCTTTAGACAAGGCGCTGGAAAGGGCAAAGTACCAGGATACCTTCAAACGATTGTTTTGGTCTTTTTCTAAATAATGAATAATTTCAAAACAGCCCTGGAATGCAAAGCAAGAAACAAGCACAAAGCTGAGTTTCCACCATCTCTTAGAATTTTTGATCATAGATTCTCCTTGCAAAGATGCAGAGATTTACATCTTCTTTCCCAGTTTTAGCAGAGGAAGAAAGAATTACAAGAAAAAACTTGATTCTATGCACACTTATATTAGTCTAAACAGTAATTCTGCATAAAAAGGGAAACAAAACATGGAAGGTCAGAGCCAACAACAAGCAATGCCACAATCAGCACAAGAACTACAGCAGCAATTGCAACAAGAGAGCAAACAAGCAGATCAAATAGAGGATCTTTCTCCAGAGGATCAAAGCAAGGTAAAGCAACTTGCAAGTGAGATCAGCATCGATGATTCTCAATCCGTTATCCAATACGGAGTTGGAGCTCAAAAAAGTATTTCTGAATTTGCCGATCAAGTTCTTTCTGAAATCCAAACAAAAGATACAGGAGAAACGGGAAAAATACTTACCGATCTAATGTTCAAAATCAAAGATATGAATGTAGACAGCTTATCAACAGAAGAGAGCTTCTTATCAAAAATCCCGCTCATTGGTTCTTTTGTAGATTCTACACAAAAGTTTTTTTCTCAGTATGACACGGTAAGCGAACAAATTGAAAAAATTATCGATGAATTGCACTCATGCCGTATGCAGCTCATCAAGGACATTACCCTTTTTGACAATATGTACAAAAAGAATATTGAGTATTTCCGCGAACTGAACCACTACATCCTTGCCGGTGAAATCAAATTAAAAGAATTGCGGGAAAAAGATATACCTGCCCTACACCAAAAAAGTGAAGCATCCGGTGACCCTGCTGATGCCCAAAAATACCAGGATTTCGTGCAAATGGTCAACCGATTTGAGAAGAAATTACACGATTTGCGCCTTAGCAAAACCCTTTCCCTACAAACTGGGCCGCAGATCCGTCTTATCCAAAATAGCAACCAAGTCCTGGTGGAAAAAATCCAAAGTTCCATCATGAACACCATCCCACTGTGGAAAAATCAGATCGTCATCGCAATGGGTTTGATGCGTCAGAAAAAAGCCCTACAGGCACAACAAGAAGTCAGCGACGTTACCAGCCAGCTTCTAAGTAAAAACTCAGAAATGCTCAAAACAGGTACTACAGAAGTAGCCAAAGAGTCCGAAAAGGGGATCATTGAATTAGACACTCTGAAAAAGATCAACACTGACCTTATTTCTACCATCGACGAGACCATAAAAATTCAGGAAGAAGGCAAAAAGAAACGCGCCGAAGCCGAGGTAGAACTGGGCAAAATGGAAGATGAGTTAAAAGCAAAACTCTTGGAAATGAAATAGGTAAAACATGCAAGAGCAAATGAGCGAACAAGACGAAAAAAAATGGGCTCGGCGGGCCCATCTCTCCAGCATACTCAGCTATGTTGTTACTTTTATACTACTGACCAAATCGGTACCCTATGCTTTCATTATAGGCATGGCAAGTGGAATTCTACTACCACTCTATATACTGTTTACCAAAGGTAGAAAATCTGAATTTGTGGCAGAACATGCAAAAGAAGCTGGTTTTATGGCGAGTTTTATGGCCTTGTTCGGAACAGGGGTGGAAGCATTATGGGGAAGCTCAACTCTAAAGTGGTTTCCTTTAGCGGGCGCTAGCTTTTACCATTCTTTGACAGTTATAACAGCATCCATCAAGGCTTCGTATAAAAAATTCTTCAGCTACCCCTTGAGTATATTCCGCCGTTCACGGGAGAAGAAAGCCAATAGTACCAAGGAAGAAAAATTGTACTCCAACTTGGATAAATTCAGCTCTGGAATCGACAAAGAAACCTTACAGAAAGCCTTAGAAAAGCGCAAAGAAATCGCGCAGCTCTCACAAAAAATCCAAGACCCCAATATCCAAGACAAAGTTGGTCTGATCTTACAATCTTTAGACTCCATGTTTGAAAACTTCGAAAAAGATCCAAAGGATATCAAAACTTCCAGACAGTTCCTATCCTACTACTTGGACGCCACCATCAAGATCATCCGCAAGTACATCGACTTGTCCGAACAAAAAGTGATCTCTCCAGAGTTGACAGAATCCTTACGTAAGGTTGACTCTATCCTTAGCTCTATCAAAGAAGCATTCGACAAACACCACAACAAATTACTATCCAATGATATTATGGAATTGGATACAGAAATCGAAGTGATGGAAAAAACGATGAAACTGGAAGGTTTTGGTTAGAGAGCAAATCGTGTTCGCCAAAAAACCTTTGCATTTTTCATAAAAATTTATGGAGTTTTTTCGCAGTCTAAAGACAACAACTGTACACCAATGGTATTTGCACTGTATCACTCTATCTATCGTTTGCATTGCCCTTTCTGTATCTTTAAGCCAGCTATTTTTATTTCTCTCCTTTACGCTATTTCTTTTTGATAAGCAAAGATCCAACATACAGGCAAGCTCGATTCTCTATGTTTCCTTAGCAATCTTTGCCTTATACGCGCTTTCTATTGTATACAACTTGTCTACATCTAGTCCAAACTATGGCTACTTACAACGCATCCCCAAATCAGAATTAAAAGATATGTTTTTGTTTTCTGGTTTTGTGGCTATGCTAGGTTTACAGAAAGAAGACTTCCACAAAGTAGCACGGGCCTTTTGGATTCTAACCCTAGTCTCACTAGTCATTGGTCTTATCTCCATTTTTTCTCCCATACGTTTGAACCGTCTCATCAATGACTGGATTAACCCTTCCAACTTATGGCGGCTTACCCAACACTACGGAAACATTGGTCCCATTGCCCTGCATCTGCCGATAGGCTTAATGAGCACTCATCTAACATTTGGTGGACAGTTGCTATTGCTGCTACCAGGTATTTTTTTCTATACCCTAGATTCATTACAAGAAAATGGCTTTCGGGCACAAAAAACCTTGTACTATCTAAGCATTTTTATTTTATTTTGCCTTCTCACCCTATTCAATAATGCGCGTTCGGCTATGTTAGGTATGGGCATAGCAGGCTTTCTCGGTTTGGTAGATCTTGGCCTTATTAAAAAACAAATCTCTCTTCGCTTCTTACGCAAAATCCTTATGATCCCTAGCACTATAGTATGCGTCTTACTTGTACTGCTACTTAGCAATGACGTATTGCAAAAAACAATTCGTCCTCTCCTAGGCGGAGAAAAACATACCGATTCTGGTAGAACCTTTATCTGGTCTTCTACCTTCCCAATGATCACTCAAAATCCACTTATAGGCATAGGCCCTGGAAACTATGAAACAGTTGTAGAAAAGGTCCGGAAGCAGTTGTCTACAGAGTACCGCGAGTTGTTATTTTTCTATGAGGTAACGCAGAGGGGGCATGCACACAATGATGTCCTCCACCTAGCAGCGATTGCTGGTATACCCACAGCCATTCTATACATATCTCTATGTGGTTTGCTATTTTGGTATATTAGCCATTTGCAACAATACAAGCAGTATGTCGCCCTATTCTATGGTTTGTTAGGCTTCTTTTTTGCCGGCCTCTTACAATGCTATTTCCAAGACGATGAAGTTGTCATTCTATTCTGGTTTTTGCTTGGATTTTTGAATCGCTTATATCTGCAAGAAATGTCACCCTTCGATACCTCGGCAAAGCTCCGCTCAGGCAATTAGCGACAAACTATCTCCGTCTTAACTTGATTAAGGTCATTACCATAAAACCCATAGCTATGGGAGCCAGTAAAAAGGGAATCATTGCAATTGGGTAAAGGTTAGTTGCGTGTACGACATCCTTCGAAAATAATTGATAGGAGGTTTTAAAACTCAGAATGCCTATACTATAGGCCCAAGTGAAATCCGCAATGCCAAATAATATCGTATATAACACTGCCTTCTCTGATATAGTATTTTTGAACCAGTATATACAAAGAATGACTGATGCGGCAATTCCAGTAATCACATCTCCAACTCCAGCCCAATAGGCAAATTCTGAACCTACATTTCCACGAAAATATTCTAAAAGATACAAACCACCTATTACTCGAAAAGCCTGTACCCCTAACAACCATACCAAGCTAATCTTTTCAGGAACAAAAAAATTGGGCCAAGCTAAAACCAAAGTGGGAGGCAATGCTAGGCTAGCCAACATTATTACCGCGTTTAGATAGTGACTATTCACAACAAACTGCCAACGAAGAATAAACAGCAACATGACAGTACTGTAGATAATGATGCCCAGAGTCAATAGTAGAGATTTTTTCCAACCTATTCCTGCTTTCAAATAAGTTGTAAATAGATAGACTGGTACAATAGCCATTGAACTTACGATGACTAGATGGGTAATTGTGGAAAATTCATTCATATGCAACACTCCTATAAAAAAACTACACTGTATAGTTTACTCCATAGGTTCAATCTGTCAATGCATAAAACTTCAAAAAAATATCTACAGCTGACTTTACAATAGTATTGCGAGTTCGTTCAGAAATAGGTGAATGTCCCGCAGTAATAGCTGGCCAAAAAGAGGGTTCCTTGATAAGCCCTGCAAATTGAGTAGCTGCCTGTTCCGCGGAGTGCATTTCCAACCTACCATCCTGCTGTGCTTCTTGCAAAAAGTTCATCAGATCCCTCCGCAAACGCGACTGGGCATTCGCTGTTTTCTTTTCAATATCTTCCGTCTGGATAAACCGACCTATCACCACCTTGGAAAGCCTGATAAACCTTTCCTCTGTAATTGTTTGAGCAAAAATATTTCCTATGGATAAAAGTTGTTCCTCCAGGGTCTTACTCTTATCATATTTACAGGAAGACATCTCATCGATGAGCTTTAAGATCTCTTCCGCTATGGTCTGAAACAACTCCTCCTTACTGGAAAAATGGTCATAAACGGTTCGCTTAGAAACTTGTGCCACCTCTGCAATACGATCCATACTAGTTCCAGTAAATCCATTGCTTAGAAACTCTTCAATTGCTGCTTCTATGATAGCCACTCTTTTAGGGCTCTTTAATCTTTTCTGGCTTTTGGGATTAGGTTTCATGATTCTTTCCACTTTTTTCATCATGGATAGGTAGTATCTAACGAATTATACAACCATGCACTTGTGTTTTACCGATCATAAGCTAGACCGCATCAAAACGGTAAAATTGTAGCTAAATGGGTAGGTACTAGCGCTGTTCTTTCATCTGATCAAAGGCAATAGAGAGAAAATAAGCTGTATGGGTAAAATACTTCATCATACGCTCTTTAGAATCGCTATCAATTTCTTCTACGGTGTCTATGGCCTCTTGCATGTGATGCAGCCATCGCTTTGCCGCTTTTTCATTCATGTTGAAACCCATATGACGTTGGATCAAGGCAGGATGTCCCTTACGCTGCGAAAAATACGGTGGTCCTCCCAAACGTTGCATGAAAAACTCAACCTGGTTCTGCGTAGCCTCTTTTTGGTCGCGGCCTTTGAAAATATTGCGAAACCATTTTTCTTCATCATTGAATACGCGCTCGTAAAATTCTGTAGAGAGCTTCCAAAAAACATCTTCGCCAAGGCGTTCGTATAGGTTCGCCTGGTCTATTGACATGGCTTCTTCGGTGGAAAATCCGACGGCTTTCTCGATAAGAGGGTCTAAATGGCGCATTGATTTTTCTTCCTAATTTTCATTTAGGGAATGATTGCTTGTATGTCAACTAGATAACTCACAAAAAGAACATTTTAAGAATATACGCAATCTTTGTTGATCAATAGCCATGCCTAGTCTTGTTGTAAAAATCCACTAAAACCTATAGAAAAAAGCCTATAGCCTAAAATTTTTGTGATTGCTTGAATGTCGTATTGTATTAGCATAGATTCGTTAAGTAAAAAACTGTCTCAAGAAGAAAAAGCGTATTTATGGGAAATGTTACACATATAAACAAACTTCACCAATTGTATAGAGAGTATCCGGCCAACTCTCGCCTGGTTCTACAAGGAAACAAACCAAAAACGTTTTTTATATTGGTTAGCGGTAGGCTAAAAGTCCTTCGAAACGATACCTTAATCGATATAATAAAAGATAGGGGTGATTATGTAGGTGAAATAGCTATTTTATTGGATACCAGACACAATGCTACCGTTATAAGCGAAACACCTGCTACTCTGATTCCTATCGATGTTGCAAAGGTAGAATCTTTTTTATTTTCGACTCCTAACGTTGCTATATCACTAGCCAGAAGACTCTCACAGCGACTCGTAAGGGTGAATAGAGAACTTGCTATGATTATGAAAATGAATCATTTTAACATCCCTATAGAAGAAAAATTTTCTGAACTGCATTCCAATACCAAGGGAAATATTAACCTAGAGAACTTAAAAAAGTATTTTATAGAGTATCCAAAAGATACCGAAATTTTAAAACAAGACAACTACCCCAAGGCTTTGTACATTTTGGTAAATGGGGAAATTGAAATAACTAAAAACAATAAGACTATCGCTAGAGAATCAAAACAAGGTCATTATTTGGGAGATGTCTCTATCTTAAGGGATGCAGCATCCAATGCAACAGTAACTACAAAAACAAAATCGACCCTTATTGAAATACCTGTTGATAAAGTGGAATCTTTTCTAAACCATTCACCGGAAATAGCTATTTCTATCTCCAAAGGTCTTGCGACAAGAATACTGTCGATAAACGACTATCTTATGGACGTCAAAGCAACGGAGATCAACAACTATAAAGAAGCAAGAGTTGCAGTTGATCAAAAGCCAAAAGGTATAGTCGAAAAAGAAATCTTGGTAGACTTACTTGGTTTCGATCCAGATGGATAATTAGCGTTACTCCTGTTTTACAATTCAAACAGTAAGAACTACTTGACAACAAACGCATCTTACTAGAGGGAAAGGTGTCTTTCTATTCTTCTTTTAAGGCGTACTCTGTATAAATACGCATACCAATGACTAGAGCAAATGGAAAGGAACCAGGAATGATATAGTGTAGTAGGAAGGCAGGCAGAAAGGCAATTAAGTAGCCTAGGCACATAAAAGCAGAATACATCATCTCATAACTGACTTCTGCCATAATATCAAAATCTCTTTTCCAATGTTTGTAAATTTCATTTGCTATCACTCCAAAGCAAAATGGAAAAAACCACCATCCGAAAAGCTTTGTAGGAAGAGCTTTTAGATCAGAAAAAGAAATACTCGAAGTGTCGAGAAATTCATACATTGCAGCAGCCTTAGGACTGTAGTATAAATTTAGTTCGGGGAGTACAGGTTTATTTAGCAATAAGATTGCTGTAAAGGGGAACATGGTGAAAAAAAGAATGATAGCAAGCATCAGTAGCTGCAGTAGGAAATAGCCAACAGCTTTGTTAATTGCACCGCTTCGCAAAACTATGAATATAGTGTTGATACTCCAAACTATAATAATTTCAAAGACAAAGTATAAAATAACATCAGCTGGATGGTCTTCGAGAAATACAGCGATTGCAATGTAGAGTGCTGTCAAAGTGTATAGCTGCCATTTTTTTAAAGTTCCGAGCATTCTTTGCATATTCTTGCTTACGAATTATTTCTTTGTCTTGGATATTTTTTGCGAAGCCTAAAAATAACTATAGTTTCTCTGTCACACTATCAATTTTATCTTGCATGGACTGCTTCCGATCTATTCTACTGCCCAATTTAATAGTTGTATTGATCCTAGGAGCTCCCATAGAATGGATTTTTTCGTGGCACTCTTTGACTGCTTGCATTAGCAAATCATAGTCTCCTGAAATATTGGTACCATAGCTATGTAATTTGTGCTCAATTTGGTGTGCTGCAAAAATTTTTTGGCATTCGACTATATATTTCGATACAGAGACTCCCACTCCCATGGGAACGACACAAACATCCATCACTACTTTCATTGATACTTTCCTTTTTTTATCTATATAAGTTATTACTCTAATATTCCGTAAACGAAATTCAAGTCAATTATTCTTTTAAGGCATACTCTACATAGAGATGCCTTAGACGCAGGCCTACCTACTCCAATCGCTTACATAGCAAATTGTGATACTTTTTTACGGTAAGCCATGCTTTTGCTGTAGGATGCGATAAATTTGGGTATAAGTATTCGCCGATTAGGACAAAGATTTATTGAGTAAAAATTTAGTAGCACCAAGTGATATGGAGTTAATGATTTGCGATATTGATGGAAGTAATTTAAGACAAATTACTAATCTTGGAAAT
>JBCCIA010000146.1:0-12541 GCA_039028475.1 Spirochaetota bacterium
AGGCTGGCTGCTTGTAGAAGGTTGCCAAAGATGCTACGCATCGTATAGAGTTGTAAATTAGCCGTAGAATCAGAGCTATCACCAGATGTCCATGGCAAGAGACGTTCTCCCGGTCTTTCTCGCAAAAGTAGAGGAAATAGAAAAATCAGCCCTATGATATTTGTAACAAAGAACATAGTAAATGAAAAGCCAAATTTATTTAGGAGAAAGCTGCATCCAGCTGCTGTAACTGCTTTGCCTATTGTTTTTCCTCCCCACATAAAACTATTGGCCCTTGCCTGTTCGTTTTCTGGTAGCAACTCAATAGCCATACCATCCACAGCGACATCTTGCAAAGCAGTAAATAGATTCACGATAAAACCGAAACCAGCTAACCAATATATATTTTCGGTTGGGTTTTTGAGAGTAGACATGAGTACAAAGCCGATACATAGGCCTACTTGTGCCGATAAGATCCATGGCCGTCTACGTCCCATTGCGAGAAAACTATACCGATCCATTAGAGGACCTGCAACTAATTTAAAGCTCCACGGCAACCAAGCAATGGCGAGATAGGTGCTAATCCCAGCGGTAGCCAGTCCTTGCTTAACAAGCCATGCAGGTATAGCGATTGCCATAAGACCACTGGGAACTCCTTGGGCAATATACAAAATTGTAAAAACGATATATCGCAAGGAACTGCTTGTAGACAAAGTAGGTAGGGAGTTTGAATTTCTAAACATACACAAGATTCCTACTAGGTTATTTATTTGCTTTGCTTCTACAACATATTACTTAGAATTTAGAAAATAATATGTTGTAGTTTATAGCAATCCTCTATTTTAGCAATTGTATGATACGTTTATTTTTCATTTCTTTTGCAGCATCTAAAGCTGTCTTATTTTTATAATTTTTTAGTTTTTTATTCGCTTTGTTTTTTAAGAGAATTTGCACAATTTCTGGAGCTTCTCGATAAACTGCTTGGATGAGAGCTGTTTCGTCGTTTTCATTTTGTATATTGATATCTGCTCCCTTCTGAATCAGATACTTGACCAAGGTAAGGTCTTTATTTGCTACAGCCTTCATCAAAGGAGTATATCCATGTAGATTTTGAGCGTCGATCTTCGCTCCTTTGGCTAACAATAATTTGACACTGCCAAAACTATCGACCATACAGGCGCGTATGAGAGCTGTTTCCCCATAGATATTCTGAATTCCAATCTTTGCACCTTTTGCTAGCAAGGTTTTTATCATATTCAATCTATCGTTTGTGACTGCTTTTATGAGAGCAGTGTCTCCGTACGTATTTTGTAAGTTTAGTTGTGGCTTTTTGGCAAGTAGGATTTGCGCAATTGTTTCGTGGTTTTTATATATTTTTTTGACAACATATTTATACCCCCCTTCTACACGTCCAGGTCCTTCGGGAGCATTTGCTAGAGGATACTTCCAGCCTTCGATTTGGTTTCTGGAAACAGCCATCATTAGGGCAGTGTCTCCATTCTGGTCACGCGAATCAACAGAGACCTTTTTTTTGAGGAGTATCTTTACGCATCTGACGTTACCATCTTTTGCACAATGAACTAGCCTTTTTGCTTCCTTTGAGGTTTTCCAAGTGCCGGGTTCGAATTTGTGAAAGCTACTTCTGCATGTAGCTAAGAAAAAGGAAAGGATTAGTAAAGTTATTTGTTTCATAACTACTATTTTTTCATCACTTGGCAAAATGCAACCGTAACACTTTTTAATATTCGGGAGGGTTAATCCCCTGCAAGAATACTGATTCTATTGATAAGAACATTTGATTGAGACAGTATTTTGATATGACGAATTGCTGTTACCATCCAATCTCTTTGCGAACTTGCTCGGATTAGGTATTTTTCTACCTTTTTACTCTTATGTAGTAAAAAAGTAAATGTATTTTGGCCTAGAGTTTGTGGATCATCCGAATAGCTTATTTGTAGTTGTCCTCCTATGGGGGCTGTTGCCTCTATGAGTATATAATTTCCGGTCTTTTTGCTAAAATCAGCAATGGCTATCTCTTTGCTTTGGTTAAAGGTTAACGTGAAGGCTTTGTTTTTTGGCAATGGTGTTGCTAACTCTGGCATCTTTTTCAATACATCTTTTTGATCGTAGTTTGCCCATATATACGGTAATTTTCCCATGGTAAATGATTGGTGAAAAGCTTCAGGAAGTTGGAGTTTGTTCTGCTCTATATAGGATTGGACAATTTTAGCAAATTCCTGTTTTCGTTTTTTTTCTACCCAAACTGCATAGCTACCTGCATTGACAAAAGGTTCATACTTTCTGTAAAAGAACTCTGCTATGCGATAGGCTCGCAAGGCATTGTCAACACCGTCCATTGCATCCCAACCACTTTTGTCGACATGTTTGAAAATAAGCAGAGGAGCCTTGGCTTTTTCGATTTCTTGCAAGTAGTATTTTTGCATACGATCACTGGAATAGCCCATTGGAACCTGTCCCATATAACTAGGCATCTCTCTATCAGCTAAGGCATAGAGAAAATCCTTATTGTGAAAAATAAGGAATGTTTCTTCTTGTTTTAAAGTTAAGCGGAATAGATCTAGGAGAGGTTTGTACTTGTTTGGTCCTGCTGTGGTCAGGTTAATTCTAGGAATTACTTTGTTACTTTTTTTTAGGTAGGGCAAGGATGCAATGGCGTCATAGCCTTGGTTGAGAATGGCATTCTTTGGATCAGGAAAGTTTATCCTTTTAGGAAAACAGAAATAGATCAGCAGAAAAAAGGCAAAGCTTACTAACAGGCTTATCAGAAAACGAGTTTGTTTGCTGATAGAATCGTAAATATAGACAAATGATACACTCGCTACTATTCCAGAGGAAAAAATAAACTGGACATTCTCTTCCAGCCAGCCGTGACGCATGAGCGCCCTGGGAAAAGTGGCAAAGTAGAAAATCGTAAAAAAGCTAATCGAAAAAAATACAATTTCTTTGCGATAGGACATTTTGTCTAATAGATGCTTGGTTTTTGTGATCAGTAAAAAGAGTAAGGACAGAGGAAGTAGAAAATAGGCAATAAAAAACCCAGGTGTATAGATACCAAATAGACCAGGGTACGAATTGGATTGCCCCTCTAAAGACATAATTGTCCGAATTACTCCTGCTTTTTCGATAGGGTTGATACCTCTAAACAAGCATAAGCTGGTAAACATGAATCCAGCGAATAAGGTGCTAGCCAGAAAAGATTGGATAGCTGTTTTCCAGGAATAATTCCACACTTGTAAACCTTGGCAAAAGATGAGTATCGCTAAAACGGTCAAAAAAGTTGCGACTCCTAGGTCAATCCTGTACAATGCTGTTGCTCCCAGTAAGAACCATAATAAAGTCCATTTGGCAAAGGCTTTCTTTTGGTTTTTGTAAAAGAAAGTGCTAGTAAAATATACAATTGTTACATATGCTATCCCATAGTAGTGTGAGAGGAAGATATTTGTATTAGGTAATAGTAAAGTAAACAATAAAGCAAAAGAGGCACTGACATACCTTTTGAAAATAAAATAGAAAAAGAGGATTGTGGGCAAGACCCATCCATCGCTATGGTACGCAAGTATATCATAGATGTTTTCAGGAGAGTAACCGTACAATAGGGTATAGACAAATGGTCCAAATATATCCGAGATAAGATGTGGTGGAAATACTTCTAGGATTGGTAATTTACTATAGGAGTAGAATTGTTGAATAGCAACTATATTGTTACCTAGTTCTGTCCCTTCCCCTGTTTGGAAATCAATGACCCCACGCCACGAAGAGCTTAATATTAGAACAATGATAAAAAGGGGAGCATAGACATTGTAAAAAAAGCGCAGTGGTTTGAGTTTGAATTTTTTATTTGCACGATACTTGGTATAAATGTGTGCTAAGATAAATAATCCCAAGAACAGACTCGCATAGATTGTATTTAAAGATGTAGTATCATAGACAAATATCGCGTAATGATTGAGCAGGTAGTAGCTTTCTGCGGAGAGTAAGGGAATGAATAAAAAGAAGAGTAGGGGCAGACAAGTAAATAGTATTACTTGGAATGCCCTGTTGTTATCATGGTATATATATTTACAAAGTTTCGTGTATGCATAGGTGGTTATAGTTGTTAGCAATACTGCCAAAAAAGAAATTTTGAAGCAACTAAATAACTTTTCTCCTTTGCCGATCCCGAATCTTTTTGCATAGATGAGCAGTAGAAACGAGAATAAACTCACTAAAGCGATAAAGAGCTCTTTATGAATTTTTTTCCAACCCAAACCGTGCAAGTGTTTCCCTTGCCAAATCATTCCCAACAATAACACTTGCAAAGCGAAGAGGTAGCCAAGGTATTGAAAGGTAAAATCTCCCACAAACGCATAGCATAGCAGATAAAAACTAGTAAAATAGCCAAATACCGTGAGAGCAAAATAAAATTCTTTGCTGTAGTTTTGCAATGACCACCTTTTCATATATAGCAAAAAATAAAGAAAAGCTAGGAATAAAGCGGGGAAGGTTATGAGCACAAGAGCATACGTTTTGATGCGAGAAAATACATCTACACCAAACAATGTAGCGACTCCGATGATCCTGTCAGGGAAGGAACTTAAATTTTGGGAACTTAGGATGATTATGAATGATACTGAAGCAGTAGCCCACGATAAGGCTAATAGAAACTCCTGTATATTTTTAAGTGTAAAAAGGTCGTTTAGGATATATTGCAGGAATTTTTGCAATCGATTGTTGTTTGTACTGTGCATCGTCCCTTACCTCGATTGTACTTTAGGTTGGAAATAATACTCCTGTCTTGGTTTTCTAGTAAGGGTAAGGAAACTGCTTACCCTTACTAGAGTAAGTATTCTCTATGATTTTACTACTTTGGTAAATATCATTTTGCCTGCGGCAGTTTGGATAATAGAAGTCACACCTACTCGCACTTCCTTACCTACCAAATGACCCCCATTTTCAATTACAACCATCGTACCGTCTTCCATATACCCGATACCTTGGTTTTCATCTTTACCCTCTTTGATAACCTGTATTGCAAGTTCTTCACCAGGTAGTACAACCGGTTTCAAAGCATTTGCTAAGTTATTTAAATTGAGGACTTCTACTCCTTGCAATTCAGCGACTTTGTTGAGATTAAAATCATTGGTAACTAATTTTGCTCCCGTGTCCATCGAGAGTTTGATGAGCTTTGCATCTACTTCCCGCGTATCGGTATAATCTGTATAAGTAATTTTGACTTCGATCGAACCCTTCCTTTGTAGTTTGTTTAGCATGTCTAAGCCACGTCTACCTCTGGCTCGTTTGATAGGATCGGATGAATCGCTAATCAATTGGATTTCTCGTAAAACAAAGTTTGGTAGGATGAGTGGGCCATCAATGAAATGTGTATCCGCTATATCTAGTATGCGTCCATCGATTACAACAGATGTATCTAAGATTTTTTCTTTGTTTTTCGTACTGCTTTCTTTATTGGGCATTACCGAAATTTCAGGATCGTTGTTTGAATAAAAGGCAGCTAGACCAGGTTTTTCAGAAAAAGACAAGCCAACCTTCATACCTAGAAAAGCCAGGACTATATGCAGTAGAACAATGATACCACGAGCATCAGGACTATGAATGGGAAAAGTCAGTAAAAATGCAAAGAGTAAACCTAAGGTTCCACCAATTGCAATACAGAAAACACGTTCAGGGTTTATTTGTGGGAATAGTTTTGTTTCACCGTAGACAATTGCTAGTACTAAGATGAAAACAATGGAGGAATATACGATAGGGTCTATTGCATTATTACTTTTGAAAAATAGTAGAACGAAAGAAAGGAGAGATGTAAAGAGCGAGACTCCTATTTTGTAAAGATGAGACATACTCAAATCCTTTATGATTGTAATTTGAGTTTATTTGAATATTACTCATCATCTTCCGTTTGTTCTTGACTGGATTGGACTGAGTTCGCTAAAATATCTGAGACTATATTTCCAGCTTCTTCTTGTGGAACTCCTTTGCTGAGTGCAATTTCTGTTTTGACTAAATTGTAAGCACTTTCATAGAGTTTTCTTTCCATGATTGATAGCTCTTTACCATAAGCTCTGCGAAAAAGGTTTCTGCAAACATCTGCGACTTCATAGATAGAGCCCGATTTGATTTTGTTCATATTGTTCTGGTAGCGAATCTTCCAGTCTTCTTCTGTATCAACCTCATCTTTCATAAGTAGGTTCAATACTTTTTTTATATCTTTTTTTGCAATTATGGCTCGAATTCCGACATCTTTTGCTTTATCCACAGGGATCATTACTTTCATTTTAGTTCCCTGCATTTCTAAGCTGTAACAATCTCTCTTTTTTCCTAAAATTGTTTTTTTACTAACTTCAGTAACAGCTCCTACACCATGCATAGGGTATACTATATAATCACCAACTTTAAACTCCGTCTGAGAAATTGCTATTCTCCTTCAATATGATAGTATTATTCCAATTAAACTCAATGAGAAAGTACTGAGACATAGTGTTTCTGTCAACTATTTAAAAAATATAGGGATGGTTTTTTTAGAATCGCATCTTTTTGACACTTGCGTTCCGAAAAATTCCTCCGTTCATTTTACGCACGTACTTTAGGGCTTTGCGAACGGAACTTTTGTCATAGTAGAAGCCTAAATACAGTTTCCTGGTCGTCCCTGAGGAAGTTCTGAATAATCTTCCTTGGAATCCTTGTTCATCTTTGATAAGGTAACGAGCCCAACGATTTGCATCTTGCAGGGAAAATTTTCCTACACGTATGATGTAGTTTGTATGATTTTCTAAAGGTGGGTATTTTAAACCCTTGGGAGCTCGGGTTGGGCTTCTAAGAGCTTCTCTTGCAACTGTAGGTGAGGGGGTTGTTTCCGTATTTTCTTCCGCTTCCTCATAGGGTTTTTCACCAGGGTTACTAAAAGAACTTACTTCATTTTTGGCAAAATAGTTTTCATTTTGGTCAATCTTCATACCAACTACTAGACCTGAAGTGAAAAATAATACAGCTCCTACAAACAGATAAATAAAAGATAAAGAACTCCCTTCTGATTGGATCATATTCATAAAAGATTGGCTGCTAAACCGTTCGGATTTATTGTTGTCTAAAGGGGAAGCACTCCTTGCTTTGGGTTCACGCGGAGTAATGTGCTTTCTTTGATCCAACGAAATCTTTTTTGAATAATCTATATTTTGCATCTTTACCTCTTGTGCATAGTATCGACAGAATTTTATTTTTGAATGACTAGAAAACTCATTTTATGAGTTCTAACTCTTGTAGAAATAGCAATACTGCTGTTAGACCAGCCGTCTTGGGGAATGGGTGTTCTAAGTTTGGCGAACCTAAGCGCAGGTTTTTCGGAAAAGGGCTATAGGATATGTCCCAATGGTGAGCGTGAACCATCGCAAGATCTGTTGCCATGGGAGACTTTATCTTAGAATGTTTTTGTATCACTTGCATATCATTATTTGCATCGTATTGGTTCAATTCCATTAGACCTTGCAGTTGGAAGTAAGGCACTTCAGACGCGGTTGTAGAACCTGATATATTGAATATGGGAATATCCAAGGCATCAATACTCTCTAGGTTTTCGTCTAAAAATTTGGCTCTTTGCTTTGTTGTTAAATCTAGTAAAGCCCCTTGGACATCGTATTCTGAAAGTCTTCTCCATTTTGCAGGGATTTGTATCATGGGAGATACTAACTTTAAGAGTCCACCTATCTCTTCCTTAATGGGAATTTCGAAGTTTTTTAGCGATTGGTGGAGAGAGTTGGCTAAATAGGAACCACCAGGTGCACCGGCCCAATTCACAATACATTTGATTCGATCTTTGAGTTCTGGTTTTTCTACCAAAAGCTCTAGCATATCAGCCATACCTTTGCTATAGCACAACACGAGAAAGTCACCCTCTGGAGGGAGCGCGTCTTCTGGTGCAATAGGTACGGCGTTAGAATCTAAGCCAATGCCTTTACGAATAGCTTTTACGATATCTTTGCCATTTTCTTTGCATGTACGTACTGGATGAGAGTCTGATTGGATTATATTAATACCAAATGTTCTTTCAACCTCTGGGAAGGCTTCTTTAAATGCTTGGACAGGCAATAAACCATTTAACAATCCTGGACAAAATAATAGATTCGTTTGCTGTATCGTTTGGGGAGTTGCTGCCGGCATTTCGGTATCCCATTCATCGGGGCCATCACCGCGTAGAAACCGTATCGCTACATTTTGTTTTGTTGGGCGGTCTTTTGTATTGGCAAATAGTCTTTTCTGTGTAGCTGCTTCTACGGCAACAGAGTCCTTTAGAGCCTCAGTAAGAAAGAGGTTTCTCCAGCGTTTCCCACACCATTTTTTGAATTCTGGCTTGGATATATTACGAATGTCTTGCTTTAGAGACTCTCTAATTATTTCTAATGTGACAGTTTCTTTTTCTACTTGCATTAGAGTTAGTAGGGAATGGGGAAGTCGGAATGACTATCCCCTTCGGAAAAGGAATTTTTATTTTTTGATTTTACCTTGTTCCCAATCACCAGAGTATAGAACCGTACCGTCTTTATCGACTAATTTTCCAGTACCATCAAATGTGTTTTCTTTAAAATCACCTTCGTATTTGGTTTTATCAGGAGAAGTCAAAGTTCCTTTACCTTGAATTTTGTTTTGTGCAAACTCACCTTCGTACATATAACCAGTTGCATAATTTAAGGAACCAGTTCCTTCAATCATATCGTCTTTGAAGTCACCTTCGTATTTGTCACCATTCTTAAAAGTATAAGTTCCTTTGCCATTGAATTTATTTTGTGCGAACTCACCTTCGTATACATCTCCGTTGGAGTAAACGAACTTGCCTTGTCCATCTAAAGCACCGTCTTTGAAAGCACCTTTATAGGTATTTCCATTGCCAAAAACAAGAGTTCCATCACCGTTTTTACAATCTCCGATGACACATTTTGATGCAGCGGCAATTACGTTGGTACCTTCTCTGGAAGCAGCATCAGTAGCTGCATCGGTTACACTGCCTAAAGCATCTGAAGTAGATGAGCTATCATCGCCATCTTTTTTTTCATCGGTTGCCGCTGTATCGTCAGTTGCTGCAGTTTTATCCCCTTCTTCTTTTGTATCCCCGGAGGAACAATTCGAGAAGCTAAGTGCTGCCATAAGAAGTACTGCGAAAATCAAAATTCGATTTAAAGTCATTTAAAACTCCTAAAACTTTTTATATAATTCATTTCTCTTACTAGAAGAGTTATACTTATATTATCGTAGCTTTTGTGGTAAATTAATAATCCAACGATATAAACTTATAGATTTTCGTAAAATATTATTCCCATTTACAACATAAATTTATATATTATTCCTTGGAGCTGTGCTTAGCTTAGGACAATCCCTGCAATAGCTCCAAGGAATCCTTGCGCATACGATACATAGAAGCACGATTGAATACGAGTCTTGCAGTAGACTCTAAGATGATTTCTTTTT
Organism: Spirochaetota bacterium; assembly: GCA_039028475.1. GTDB lineage: Bacteria > Spirochaetota > Leptospiria > Leptospirales > Leptospiraceae > JBCCIA01. Next base: position 9,454 of record JBCCIA010000146.1, read on the forward strand.
CGAATAGTCCATTTGCCTTCAGGGTAGCTCCTGTTGAGACCAAATCGACTATGCAGTCAGAAAGTCCACATAATGGAGCCAATTCAATGCTACCATACAATTTGATGATCTCGCAGCTTAAGCCTCGCGAGAAAAAGAACTCCCTTGCTAAACGTGGGTATTTGGTGGCTACTTTTACTTTCTTGGTTTTTTCACTCAACTCGAATGTTTCGTTACCGGCCAGAGAAAGACGACATTTGCCAATTTTTAAATCTAACGGGATGAGAAGGTCAAAGTTTCCTTCACTAAGAACATCCCAGCCTGTTACTCCAGCATCTGCAGCGCATTCTTCTACGTAGGTAGGGACATCTTGAGGTTTGACTAAAAGAACTTTGATCCGCCCTAATGGATCTACAAAGGTGAGTTCTCTAGTATCTTCAGCCGGAGCGGAACTCATCCAGCCCTTATCGATTAGAAGTGCAACCGTTTCTTCCGCAAGTCTTCCTTTAGGGAGGGCTAACGTGAGCATTAAGGACCTTTATTGATCTTAATTAGCAAATATGTCGCAATCTTTTTGACTTGGTACAACTTAGGACTTGGTAATTTTGTGTCTACTTGGAGAACTTGTTTGAGAATTTCTAATGCTTCTTTCTTTTTCCCTATATTATATTGCAGACGAGCTTTGTGAAAAAGAGCCCATGCTTTGAAAGAGGGAATTTCGCGGTTCGTCTTTATTTTGGCAACTGCTTGGCTATACAGTTCAATTGCCTTTTCTTTTTCCTTTGTCTTTTCTCGGTAAGTAGCAGCGATATAGAGATAGTATGCTTCCATCTCAGGCAATCCTTTGATGAAATTGCTCGCTTCCTCTATATGTTCGGCTGCATTTTTGTAATCTTGCTTTTTTGCATATAGATCAGATAGAGCTTTGCTTATGCGCAATTTGCTTGTTTGCGAGTTAAAATCAGAGGATAATTTTTTATAAGACTCAATCTTTTTATCTGTACTAAGCCCTGAGTTTTTTGCAAAAGTCTCCTCAAGAGCCTCTATAGCTTTTGTGGACCTTGTATTGCGATAGTTTCCGTATTCAGAGATACTAATAAAGGCAAGTAGGCCAACAATAACCGCAAAGGAAGCAATTAGAATGGACCTACGATTTTTTTTTGCAAAGTGAGAAAGGCGTAGAAGAAAAAGTTCCGATTTACTCCCTTCAAAGTCGTGAAAAGGATCTTTTTCTTCAAGAAAATCCTTTTCTCTTTGAGCTTCCTTACGAAATTTCTTCTTATCTAACTTTCCCACTTACAGCCTCATTGGGAAGATTTGAAACGAGACGAATCAATAAAACTACCTAAACTTCCACTGGAAGGTGTAGAATCAGATTTGATGTAGCGAGCCATTTCTTCTCTTTCTAATGCTTTATCAAAATCTTTTATCGATAGAGAAATTTTCTTTGTTTTTGGTTCAATTTTTAAAATGACCGCTTTGACTTCTTCTCCAATCGGATAGTTTTCTTCTAAATTGCTATCACGACCATCTGGTAGTTGGGAAACGTGAACCAAACCTTCGAAACCTGATTCAATTTCAATGAATATACCAAAGGAGACAACGCTTTTGATTTTTCCTTCTACAATCGTTCCTACTGGATATTTTTTGCGCAGAGCTTCATATGGGTTCTCTTGCAATTGCTTTAAGCCACAAGAGATCCGCTGTGCAGGAATATTGATATCAAGGATTTTGTATTCCACTTCTTGACCCTTTTTCAGAAGCGCAGCTGGTTCTTTTACCTTTTCATCCCAGGTAATATCTCCTACATGGATTAAGCCTTCGATACCATTCTCTACTTCTACAAAAGCACCATATTTAGTAATTCCTGTTATCTTGCCTTTTAAGGTGTTGTTGACAAAAACCTCTGAGCTTAAGTTGTCCCAAGGATTCGGTTGTAGTTGTTTGAGTCCTAAAGAAAGGCGTTTTTGTTCTACATCGATATCGAGAACGATCGAATCTACTTCTTGGCCTTTTTTGAGTATTTCTTTGGGATGTGGAGGTTTTTTTGCCCAGCTCAATTCAGAAGTATGAATTAAACCTTCTAAACCTTCTTTCAATTCGACAAAAGCACCAAAGTTGGTAAGAGATGTTACCATACCGCGAACAATCATATCTTTTTCCAGTTCACGTCCGGCCCAATCCCAGGGGTCTTCGAACATTTGCTTGATACCTAAGCCTAAGCGGTTGTTCTCTGGGTCCATTTCGAGAATCATTACCTCAATTTCTTGTCCAACGGCAAAGTATTGTTTGAAGGGAGCATATTTTTTATAAGAAATATCGTTCTGGCGGAGCAAACCTTCAATACCTTCTACATTGCAAAAGACACCAAAACTGGCAATTTTAGTGACGGTAGCAGGAACACGGTCTCCCGTTTTAAACTTTTCTTGGATGGTTTCCCAGTATTCTTTGTTTACCTCTTCCTGCAATTTTTTGTGCGAAATTACACCGGTACGTCTTTTATCGTAGAGCTTGAGAACTTTAAAGTCTAATACCCTTTTCTTCAACTCGTCTAATTTGACGTGTTTGACTCCTAAATGGGAGGCAGGGAGAAAAAGTATAATATCTCCATCCACATCAAGTTTGACATTAAAGCCTTTGCGCTTGACTTCTTCGACAATCATACCTTGTATCGGGAGATTGCTGTCATGTGCTTCTCGGACCCTATGCCAGCCTCTGCGGAAGTCAGCGTCTTTTTTGGAGACAATATAAATCTCAGAACCATCAGATTCTTTGCCTTTGATGATTACAGAGACGGAGTCTCCAATTTCAGGGGGTTGAGCAAATTCACTCAGGGAGGCTTTCCCGTCTGACTTTTGGCCTATGTTCACGAATACAGAGTCGTTGTGAACTTCTACTACTCGCCCTTCTACGAGGGTGCCGCGCTTTAAGTTTCCTTCTGCTTCAAACTCTGGCTTATCAAGAGCCTTTAGGAGTGCAGAGTGAACTTCATTATTATCTGTTGTGGATGGATTTTTTGAACTCAATGTTTTCCGGATTAATCTTAAGATAGAATTTAGTTTAGGGGTGTAAGTAGAGATTTATAACTTCACTACTTCACGATAACAAC
>JBCCIA010000147.1:0-12426 GCA_039028475.1 Spirochaetota bacterium
AGTCAATAAACTAATGTATCTCGAAATGTCTGAGCCAGGTAAAGAAATTAGTTTTTATATCAATAGCCCTGGTGGTTCTGTAACTGCTGGCATGACTATTTATGACACCATGAAGATGATTTCTTCGCCTGTTTCCACGATCTGTATGGGAATGGCTGCTTCTATGGGCTCTTTGCTATTATGTGCTGGTGAAAAAGGCAAACGCTATATTTGGCCTAGTGGACGGGTTATGATCCACCAACCTAGTATAGGTGGACAAATTGTTGCTCCAGCGACAGATATAAAAATCCACGCCACGGAAATCAAAAAAACACGTGATCAACTCAACCAGATCCTCGCAGAAGCCTGCAACCAACCCCTAGAAAGAATTGAAAAAGATACCGACAGAGATTATTACATGAATGCTGATGAATCGTTAGCGTATGGCATTGTTGATAAGCTCTCACACAGCATTCACACTGAAAACTAGTATGTCGCAGAAAATAAAGGCGGAAGATGCATTTCGTCTTTATTTACAGGAATCGCAAGACCATGAGGCAGCTGCTATTGCTTCTATCATTCTAGAGTATCTATCTTTTCTATACTCTGCTGAGGAAGAACCAATCCTATTAGAGGACTTTTCCGAATACGAAGTAGACGATCTATTGGAGTTTTACCTGATGGATAACTACCAGGATTACGAGAAAATTCGTGGTAAAATGCGGGTCTTTCTCAAAGGATTTGTAAGATTTGCTCTGGCAAAAAGCTATCTTTCCAAAGAAGAGGCTCGCGATTGGAAGAACGTTTTATAAAAAAAAATTTCACCCCCCGCCGCTTTCTACAGGGCAAGCATATCCAAACGATTTTCAATGTAATTTTCCCACCAGAAAACAAGTTACTCTCAGAATACTATTCCGAAGATATCATTATCCATACAGCGGATGGTTCGGGTGATTCTTTGTGGTTAGAACATAGCCCGCCGTTAGAAACCTACCAAAAAGAAGGGAAAAAGTTCAATGGCTACTATATGATCCTAATCCATGGAATGGAGGGTGACTCAGATAGCCATTATATGCTAACTCTAGCACTAGCAGCGATTAAAAACGGCTACGGCGTGGTTCGTGTCAATCTACGCGGTTGTGGCAAAGGCTCTGGTTTTTCCAATTCTATCTACAATGCTGGAAAATCGGACGATATAGAGGAGGTAGAAGCCTTTGTCTACAAACATTATAGCAAAAAAATCATTTTATGTGGCTTCTCTCTTTCCGCAAATATGGTTCTAAAATACCTCGGCGAGAAAAAACGCCCACGTATCCAGTATTTTTCAGCCATCTCTCCTCCTTTAGATTTAAAAAAATGCTGTGAATACATTGATTCTCCACGCGGCAAATTCTATCGAGAACGTTTTTTGCGTTCCTTCAAGCATAAAATTCGTAAAGGTTTTGTCTATTCCAATCCGCTGCATAAAAAAAGTATTTTTGAAACTAAGACAATGTTTGACTTTGATGACCTATATTCTGCCCCTATGGCTGGCTATAAGGGTGCATTGGACTATTACAAACAATGCTCTAGTAAGGATTTTATCTATGATATCAAGCAAGAGGGGATCATAGTCCACGCTGATGACGACCCACTGGTCCCTGCGGATCAATTTATGCATATTAAGTGGGAGGAAATCCCGCAAGTGACATATATTTTGACCAAAGGGGGAGGCCATATGGGGTTTATGACAGATAAATCGATAGATATACCGGATGGAAGGTGGTTGAACTATATTTTACTGGAATATTTTCGAACTTTAGTCGACGGAAAAGAAAAAACTTGATCTTTTTTTATCCTGTAGGAGAATAGCATTTACTTTAGGTATGATTTACAAATCGTTGTTAAGAGTAATATCCTTATTAGCACTATTATTAAGTGTAAGTTGCATGGCCACAGGAGTTGGTAGAGAGGACTCTACATGGATTGTATGGAGTAGTGTTTTTCTTGTGCTTTCTGGTGTGAGCATTCCTGTCTATTTTCCCTTCTTAAAAAGTAGACAACAGAAGGAGAAAAAGGCTCTATGGCTCTCTTGGGAAAGAGTAGCTAAGTTTTTGGGATTGCGTTTTTATATGCCTGAACAGAATACTAGTTTTCCCTCTATTTCTGGTGTTTTTAAGAATCATTCCGTTTCTATCACTTCTCATACAGAGACTAGAGGTGCTTCTACCAAAGAAGTGTACTATACTAAGTTTCATATCCCTATTGCAAATGCAGAAGAGTTTTATTTCTCTTTGCGCGATACAGATATGTCAGAGTCTGAAGATAGTTTTTTCCAGAACAGAATTTGTTTTCTTAGCAACAACCATGCGTTGGAAGAGCGTTTTATTATCAAAACAAACCAAGAAAACCACGCCTCTTTCCTTCTCAACGACAGCAAATTAGCCCGTATGTATACCGAGCTTCCTCTATGCATGCTGGAAATATCGGGCCAATCCTTTACGCTTACCTTCCCTTCACAAGAGTTAACGGAAAATAGAACTAAGTTTATTCTAGACTTTTCTGTCGCGTTTGTGCAGACCTTAACTGGAAAGACATTTCTTAGGGTTGCTTGATCTTTTCTTCTGTTGAAAGAAAAGATCATTCAAAATTCCATAATCATTGGCATTTGCGCTATTTTTGTCGCAATTACAGGTTATTTAGAAACCAATGATATACTCATTGCAGACAACTTTTATGGTTTGTTGGTATATGCAACAGCAATCTTAACAGCTTTCTTTGCCTATTACTACAGTGTTTACGTAACAAAGATCAAACCTTATCTTCCCAAAGAGCAGGAAAAAGAACAAGCTGAGGAACAAGCCAAAGAAGAAGAAAAGTCTGATGAAGAGTCAGAAGACATGCATGAGAGGGACGATGAGGAGAGTAGGGCCGCGATTGTAGACGCTATGGGTGAGGGGCAAGGATCAGGAAAAAAAGATACTGGGCATGACTAGCTTAGTTTGCACTTATGATGACAAACTTGCTAACCAGCAAAAAAGAATCCACTTGAAAAATCATATATACTTTGTAAGCTAGAATACTCGGGGGTTTTTTTATGCCAAACAATGGCTATTATTCTTATGGAGAAAACAAAGGGAGAGGGAAATGGTTTGTTGCAATTTTTGTTCTGCTACTGGTGTTATTTGCCTTCTGGGCATATAGGTATTTTTGGATAGAAAGTGATATTCGCCCTGTAAAAAAGCAAGAGAAAGCGTTTATCAAACAGTTGGAAAAGAATACCGCATATGTAAAAGCACATAATTTGTTTTCAATTGCTGGTACCCCTGTAGTAGAGTATATGCGACAAAGACTTCTCTACCACTCCATCCAAAATCCAGATTCTGCTGAAGACAGTTTTTCAGATGAGATTTTACGTAAGTTCCCTGGTGAGAAGGGAAGGAATTTACGCGAACTGCTTGGGCTGTACATCTTGTATACTGCTAAAGTGAGAAAAATTGATAATGACGAGAGCTTAGACGCTTACCAGAAGGTTTTACGCAAAGAGTCCATTCCAGCCGAAGTGTTTGGTAAAGACCTTGCCGGGAAATTATTTCCTCCCTCTGATTACGACACCATAAACAAGTTTTTTCGTTACTCGGAACACTACCTGAAACAAAACTACTCTCAAAACACCTATGTAAAAAGAAATCATATCCAAAGAGCACGAAGAGAAATATACCAAGAACGTTTTACAGTGCTAAAAGAAAAAGAACCTATCGACGAATTGTACCGCTTAGAGCTTCGTATTATGCAGAGAGAGATGAGCATTATGAGTCGCAGAGAAAAACAACAAAAAATGCAGGAAATTAAGGATCGCTTGCGAAAAGAGATATAAGATCTTGTCCTTTTTTTCTAGGGGCTAGGATAGGGAGCGGTAGGTTTGGAATTCATTATAGAAAAACTTCCAAAAAAAGAAAAGGGTCAAGGGAAGGAGAAGTAAGTAGAGGTACATCCAAGCATTGTACGAGACTATATAAGCACGATAGGTTTCCCAGGTAAGCAAGCTGAAATTGTGTACCACAATGCAAAGGCTCCAAGTAATTAGTGTACGCACTAGTAAATAGCCGTAAAAATGCACTATCGCAGAACGATTGTAAGGAACGATGAAATAGATCTTATAAAAAGAACTTTTCTCATTGTACAGGTAATGTGAGACGAATTCTTTGAAATGGTAGCCTTTTTGCTTGGGAAATAGGGAAAGATTCTTTGTTTTTGAATAAACCAATAAAAGAATACAAGCAAAAACGACAAATAAGTTTACTAAAAGTAAAATACTCCAGCCCAAACCGGCAAATTGTACCAGTGGATTGGCTTCATACTTCAGGTCGGGAGTAATGCGATACGTTAGTACAATGTCCATAAGCCTAGTAGAGATAAGTGCTAAAGATAAAAACCAAAACTCACCCTTCTTTGTCATACAAACAGTCTTCTCAGAAGAAATGCATTTCACAAGTCTGAAACGAAAAAAACCTTGCCAAAGTATGAAAATAGCAAGAATAAGATTGTATGCCAAAGTCATAGCAAAAGAGCATAAGTTATAAGAGATATACTATGGAAAATATAAGCGAAACGAGAGGGTATTCCTTCCAGTATGAAGTGAGCAATGAGGAAAGTGAATCTACAACGGATATTTTTTTCTTACACGGCTGGTGCTCGGTACGGTATTTTTGGAAGAATTTTTTGGAAGAATTTCATGCTTACGGTCGTTGTGTCAATTTCGACTTTCTCGGCCATTATACAGCGCGAGTTCCCGAATATTTTTACAAATACCCTATATCACAGGAATCGATCTTTGAAATCCAGAAAGAAGCGATTGCCAAGGTCGCGCGTAGTAAAAAAGTCACACTGGTAGGACACTCTGCGGGAGGTTTTGTTGTTTTGGGAATTGCGGCTTTGTTTCCAGACTTTGTAGAAAAGGTTGTTGCGATTTGTCCACCTGCTTATGGCCCTGTGCAGGGACTAGGACTACTCTATCCAGCTAAATTGGCTAATGAGTTCAAACTTGATTTTTTTAACTTTACTACCTTAGAGCTTATAAAGCGTTTTCCACACCTAATTGAATTGTGGTTTACTAGGGGAAGTGCTTATCCAGAAGAATTTTTAAAAACTCCTGGACTGCGCGAATTTCTCTTAGAATACCACAAGCATTTTAGCCAACTCGATGTAAAAGTGATGAACCAGTATTTGAAAATTTTGGATAAATGCAACTTATTGCCACTTTTTCGCAATTACCATGTCCCAACTTTATTGTTTTCCGGGGAAAAGGATATTGTTGTTCCCAAGAGCCACTGCGAAAGGCTCGCTAGTAAGAGCTCTGCCATACAGCATGTGAATTTCCTGCGTAGTGCTCATTTGCCAATGTTTGAAGAGAAGGAACTTTTTTTGCAAGAATGCCAGGCTTTCCTTAGCCATTCTTGGCAGAGGAGTTCTCTAACGGGAGCTTAGTATGCAAAAACGAAAAATAGGTCTTGCCCTAGGCAGTGGTTCCGCTCGTGGTTGGTCGCACATTGGTGTGATTCGTGCCTTACAGGAGAGAGGAGTTGAACCAGATATTGTTACTGGTACTTCAGCAGGTGCTTTGGTTGGTGCTCTATATGCCAGTGGTGAGTTGGATGCCTTTGAAAAATGGATCATGCAACTGGAATGGAAGGATGTTTTGGGCTTTTTAGATCTCTCGTTTGGCAGCGGTATAATGAAAGGGCAAAAACTATTCAACTATCTCAGAGAACATTTTAAAGAACAGCGAATAGAAGATTTTTCTGTTCCCTTCGCAGCTGTTGCTACAGAAATTGATACGGGAGTAGAAGTATGGATCCAAGAGGGAAATGCATTGGAAGCTATTAGAGCCTCTCTCTCTTTGCCTGGGATTTTATCTCCTGTATATAAGGAGGGAAAATGGTTGGTAGATGGAGGTTTGGTCAATCCTGTTCCAGTATCTATTTGTCGGGCTATGGGAGCTGAGGTGATCATTGCAGTCGACTTGAACCATGATCTATTGCTGCATAAAAATAATCAGGAAGAAAAGAAAACCCAAGAGCGGGAACTGCGTTCGCTAAAGGAAAATAAAAATTCTATATTTGATGAAGCCAGGAAATACATTACTTCACAATTTTGGGGAAAAGAAATGCGAGATGAGGTGAGAAAAGAGAAAACTGTGGAGCCTTCTATCTTAGAGGTTGTGAACAAAAGTATTAGTATTATGCAGTTACGTATAACGCGTAGTCGTATGGCTGGTGACCCACCTGATATTCTTCTTTGTCCGCGTCTAGGACATTTGGGATTGATGGAATACCATCGGGCGGAGGAAGCGATTGCCGAAGGTACAAGAGTTGTAAAAAAAGCTGAGTATTTGTTACAAGATATACTAGGTTAGGGTAGAGTTTTGATTCGTACATTTTTATTGTTTGTTTTTCTAAGTTTTTTTTTGCACGCGCAAGATACAAAACCAGTCCAGCAGCCTTCTACTGTGCCCGCAAAACGTTACAATCCACAACTAGCTGCTGCCTTGGGGATCATACCTGGTTTGGGTCATACCTATCTAAACGATTACCAAACTGCAACGGCACAAATAACATTGTTTGTTGGTTTGAGTTCTTTGCAAGGTTATTATGCAAGTCGGTCTGATTATATCTCCTATGACAATAGAGAGGTTCGCTTTAATTTTGAGGAAGCCTTAATTGGTTATGAAATGCAAAAGCGTGGCTTGGTGTATACCGACTTGCCCTACAAGAGGTTATTGGAAGAGCAGGAGTTTTACCGTGGTAGTTACCCTATTTTTAGTGAGACAAATTTTTCTAGAGCCTTGCGTTTGTGGAAACTAAAAGTTCTCGCAGAAGAGAATCCCTTTGTAAAATATGGCGAATATACACGCACCAGCCGGAGTTCTCTGTACTCTGATATGCTCGGCAATCCCATCCTATCTACTATGATGTATTCGGTTTACTCCTCTTACCGCGATGCTGGTGGCCTAGGAGAAGCCAAAAAGCAAGAGACTATTACCGATTTGGCGTATTCTCCTTTTGATATCGAAGTGCTCAAAAAACAAGATGTATGGGTTCCCATTTCTTTGTTTGCTTTATTGTTTGGAGCTAACTACCGGACAGGAAACCCGGTTTTGGTTCCCTCCAGTTTGAAGCGAGATGGTTCTCTGTACTTGGACTCTTTTGTTACTGGTATTTCTCCTGGGATCGGTGAGGAAGCCTTTTTCCGCGGTTATGTCAACTATGGATTGACCCGAGCATTTGGTTCGGTCGCTGGAATTGGAAGTTCTTCTCTTCTATTTATGCTAGCCCATGAAGGCAATACTGATGCAGTTGCTGGTAGGGGATCGCGTTTTCTCGCTGGTGTTTATTTAGGATGGTTGCATTATAAAAATAAGTATGATATACGTCCCGGCATTGCCGTACATTTCTGGTACAATTTTTTATTGAGTTTGAGTATGTTGTCGCATTACAAGGCTGATCCAAATTTTAACAAATCCCAGCAAGAAGTTTACTTTATGCCTATCAATTTTACATTTAGGTTGTGAGGTTGTAACCATGAAATTACATCTCTTTGCTATTTTGTTTATTTTTTGCGTATCATTTGGCTTTTTGCACTGCGCTGTCCAAGAAGCAGAAACGGTGAGTGAAGACAATGATAATTTAGGTCTTGCCATTGCTTTTAAACAAAATGAATGTGGTAACTGGCCGAACTATCCGCTGTATATTGCTTCTGGAAATGCTAAACCTGCGCAAAAGGATGTACAGATCTGTGCACTTACAGTTGTACAGCAAGAATGTCCTTTTGACGAATACCCTTGGTATTGTTTGCGAATTTTTAAAAATTTTAAATTTGATTTGAGCGATGGATAGCTAGCCAAAGTCTATTGTCTTTAGGTATTTCCTAAGTATTTCTTGTAGACTTACAAAACGAAATGGTTTGGTTAGATAGTCGGAAAAGCCTACTCGCATCGCGTTTTGCTTTTTTTCGATAAATGCATTTGCAGAGAGTGCAACAATAGGGGTTTTTTCTAGTTCTGGATAGGTTCTTATTTTTTTTACCGCTTCGATTCCGTCTAAAATGGGCATGTGTATATCCATAAAGATAATATCAGGTTTGAGCGTTAGAGCCTTTTTGATGCCTTCCTTGCCGTCATTTGCAAAAGAAACTGGAAGTTCCAAATGCTCAAACATGGCTTGCATCAATTCTCGGTTTAATTTATTATCTTCCACAACTAAAATTTTTACATCTTGTTTGTTGATCTGCAAAGAATTCATTTGTTGTTCTTTTGTAGGAGTTTTTTTCTCGGCTTCTCTGTAGGGAAGTTCTATAAAAAAGCTTGTGCCCACGTTTATTTCACTTTTAACACGAATGCTTCCTTCTAACAGTTCTACCATTTTTCGAGTGATAGTTAGGCCAAGACCAGTTCCGCCAAATCTCCGGGTGTTTGCGTTTTCTACTTGGGTAAAGGGCATGAATATCTTTTCGATTTTTTTCTGATCGATACCGATGCCATCATCTTTCACCAAGATCAACAGTGAATCTTCTTTTTTCTGAATCGAAAGGAGAATTTCTCCCTTTAGGGTAAATTTTACTGCATTTGCAATTAGATTCATTAGGATTTGGTTGACCTTCGTTTCATCAGAGATGATCCTACGCGGAAGCTCTTTACGGTATTCGAGTATGAGCTTTACACCCTTTTTTTCAGCCCCAGGTTGGTAAATAGTGATGATCCTTTCTGCAACGTTCTTTAGATTGAATGCCTCTTTGTGTACCTCCATTTTTCCTGCTTCAATTTTCGATAGATCCAATATATTGTTTATGAGCTCCCCTAAAAGCTCACCACTGAGTTTGACTTTTTCTAAAGCATTGGAAAAACTTATAGGAAGGTTCATATCCGAGGCTTTTTGAAATATGATATTGCTAAATCCTATAATTGCATTTAAGGGTGTACGGATCTCATGACTCATATTGGCTAAGAAAGTAGATTTGGCTTGATTTGCGTTTTCCGCTTTTTGGATGGCTATTTTTAATTGTTTCGTGTGCTCCTTTAGCTTTTCCTCAAATTCATTTCGCTCTTCAATTTTCTCTTTTAGAAATAAAGCTATCGCATCGATATTCTGAGCATTTTCTTCAGATTCTAATTGTATATCTAGTCCTAAGGCAATAACTGCTTCTTGTAACTGTTGCAATAAGGCTTTTTGCCGGTTTGCCTCTTGTCTGAGCCTGGTATTCATTTCTACCATTTCTTCAGAGGTTAGATCAATGGAACGTTCCAACCTTTCCCTGTCTTGATCGAATTGGTTGTAGGAATCGTTGATCTTTTGCAAAAGAGGAGTTAGGTTTTCTGGGATACTACCGTTTTCCTCTACAAAATATTTTAATTGTCTTTGCAGTAATCGGTTGTACATCTTCTATTTATTCTTCTTCAGAGAGTGTAGTAATGGTCATGGTTTGGTTGTGCAATTCACATGTTCCTGATCGTACCATTGGTGATATTTCCCCATACGAGTAAAATCCAGTTAGGTATGTTCTTTTACCAAATAGATTCTCTATGCTTTCGACCTCTTCGTCTACCCTTTGCCCTAAAACCAATTTTCGGCCTACGCAACTGATAAGTAATGCCAGTTCAGGAGGACCTTGCAATTGGTTGAGACTTTTATTTGCGGCGAAAGAAGCTGCGTCTATCAGCCTATCAAAATTGGCTCGCATCAATCTTGCGTATACACCTTCAGGCATATCACCAGCAAAGGTCATACTTTGTTCTTTCTCGTCTATAGTTAGGATCGTTCTGACAATGGGATCTGGGTTATTGGCTAACTTGATACTTAAGGGAAAGAGTAGGGCAGAGCTAGGTAGCTGCTCTGCTTCTGGACCCAAGTATTTTTTATACAGTTCTAAAGCAGACTTTCCATCAAGTTCATAGAGAACGTTTTGCTTGGATTTTGTGATGAGTCTTTCTGGACCAAATGGATCCCAGCCTCCCACCGAGCCATGCCCGATTTTCAGCTTATCTCCATAGAACGCGATCGCGATGATATTGCCCTCTTTGGGGGCCTCATTTATTCCTACCAGTGTTTTTTGAAACCTATCTGCATCGCCAGCAAGTCCACCGGTCACTGGGACGTCTATTTGTAGGTTTGTGTGGATTCCCTTTAACAATTCACTTCCATTGACTTTGTTGCCGTCCGAAAGAACCAAGATCCACTTTAGGTTTTCACTGGGAATTTTAGAGACGAGACGCTTACCAGCGGCTAAACTCTCTGAGGTATTGTCCACCCGAACCTGGCAGATCTCCATTTGCACATTTGCAAACTGTATGGCAGTTGCAGAAATTGTATCATCCCAGACCCTCGAACCCAAAATCTCTCCAGAAGAGGAACAGGATAGGATATTGGCGTTGGGAAACTCTCTGCGTAGGTATTGGAAATTTTCCACAATGGAGATAGCCTCCCTACTGCCAAAAGCAAGGACAAGATCAGCGGCTTCTCCGAGAGTCTCGCCCCTGGTGCGTTTCCATGAATCTGGTGTCCATTGTAACTGTTCCATTTTCATTGGGTTTTTCCTTTCTCGCTCGATTTACCAATAAAATAGTATCCAAATCCGCGATGAATTTCTAAATAAAGCTCGTTATAGCTAACGAACAGGCAAAATCCTTGTCAATGGAGTTTTTTCTCTGTTTTGTGGGCTAGCCTTTACAGAAATTAACAATCAAACCATATTAGAGTTATATGCCTGTACCAGTAAAAAACTCAGAGTTGTTATAACCCCAGCAATCATGATAAACAATTCAATACCTGGTTTTTGGGGACTCTGAGAATTGTTAGAAAAAATGTAAGTGAAGAGGACTGGTGCTAGAAATTGCTTGGAGAACAAACCTAAGAAAATAATTCTATTCATAGTACTTTCTCGTAAGAATTGCCATAAAAACAAATTGCTATTGCCTAATACAGTTGCCGTTGCAAAACAGGCCATAAAAGTCATCTCCAAAAGAGAAATTCCAACACGCGGGTCAACCGCCATACTCAAATAAGCAGGGTTGTTTAAGAGGTGCCTAATAAACTGAGACCTCCAGAAACTAAAGCGAAATGGATGAGAATATCGTCTATGATAAACACAGCTCTGGGAGTCTTGCGTAATAGCGTTAATAGTTCATATACACTAAAAAAAAGCAAACCCATCGAAGTAAATACCGAAGTCATTACAATATAGGATCAGCAGGGAAATAGCGGTAAAAATGGATAGCACCAGTTCAGTCGTAGTATACAAGATAGGAAAGCCCGAAAACCAGGCAAATGTTACAACGATAGAACCGAGGAAAACCAACATATTAAAAAACGTGGCTAGTTTTTCATAGGTAGTATTTCCTGCGAATGTTGATGCTTTATTTTCTTTGTTCTGTTTCATTGTCTATTGCTTGTTGAGAAAATTGTTTTATTTCGTTATTTTGTAATTTATGGTATATCTTACGAAATTTTTCATTTGGAATGTGACTGCCATCAGAAGATTGCCAAAATTTTTCTTTTAAGTTTTCCAGAAAATACATATCCACTTCTCCTTTGTTTTTCGCACTTACCTTACCCCTATAGCTACAGTGGAAAAAGTCTTTCACTTCTAAATAAGTCGAACGCGAGATATTGATCTTACTAGGCTCTCCACTGGATTCCATCCTACTCGCCACATTGACCGAATCACCCCAGATATCGTAGGTAAATTTGTTCAAACCAACGACTCCAGCACTGACATCACCAGTGTTGATACCGATGCGGATTTCCCAGTAGGGCAAACTTAAAGTTTCGCGTAAGTCTCTGATTTTATTCATAATCTCTCGCATCTCAATTGCAGCCAAACAGGCATCGATAGCGTGAGTCGTATTTTGTTCGGGCAAACCGCCTGCAAACATGTATGCGTCACCAATAGTTTTGATCTTCTCCATTTTGTTGCGGCTGAGAATTTCATCAAATTGGGTAAAGTAAGCATCGAGTTCTTGCACTAGAGTTTTGACTGGCATGGTTTCGACGATTTTGGTAAAGCCAACAAAGTCTGTGAATACTATAGTCACCTTTTCGTAAAAAACAGATTCTACCTTGCCTGTCTCTTTCAATTCATTGGCGATGCGTCCAGGAAGTATGTTCAACAAGAGGTTCTCTGCTTTCTCTTTTTCTCGTTCCAGTAGCTTTTGGTTTATCGCGTTTTGGTTCCAGAAGTAATAGCTATAAGCAAAGCAGGAAAAGATAATTACAAAGACTACAAAGTTGTACATATATTTGTCGATGCTAGCAGGCAGGGGATATAAAGGAGGTTTGTCTTGTAAATAATAGAAGCAAAACAATATGTTAAATAAGCACAATGCATTATTCAAAAGAATCGTTTTGTAGTCCTTTCTATCAATTACAAAGAAAGGCAATGGTATCATAATAAAGGAATACAAATGGTAGCCAGCAT
>JBCCIA010000148.1:0-12407 GCA_039028475.1 Spirochaetota bacterium
AAACGAAAATCTAATTTATCTCTTTATATATTCACACTTATTGCATCTAGCCATATATTTTTATCTTGGCATTACCTAGCAAATCCTTTACGCTTTTTTCCGTGGATAGCTTATACATTGTGTTTTTATGAGGAAATTCTTGGTGAAAGAGTGAAAGACCAAAGTGGTTGGATGATAAAATTTTTCACATATGCAATGCTGGCATCAGGAGTTTTATCTACCTTTTTTTCTGCAAGTATTTCTAATAGTCTATCCGCTTTAAGTTATTTATTATCGGGCACGTTAGTAGTCAATTTGGTCACTCGGGCTAGGCAGACCGAACGAAAAGATTTTTTCTTATATATGACATTTTTCTTTACGTTTTCTTTGGTTATCTTGGTGATTTTTATCCTGTCTTCTAAACAATTAAAATTATTCGAACCTAGCTTTCTTACAAATATTGGTAGTTTTCAAGTTAACTCTATTGGTTCTATGCTCGCCATCAATTTGCCTATTTTTATGTACTTTTATTTGCAAAATTTCCGTACAAAACTTTTTTATTTGGCATTGATTGCCTTATCTCTTATTGTTTTGTATTTTACCCATTCCCGTGCATCCATTCTCGCTACAGGGTTGAGTTTCACATATATTTTGGTTCTTTTTGTAAAGAAACGAGTAACACTTGTGCGCAATAGAAGCTTTTTATGGATGCTTGCTTTGTTTGTTGTATTCTTGTGTCTCGTTGTTATCAATTCTAAATATTCAAATATTTTTACCAACTTTGATACCGTACGAATTCGCTTTTCTATCTGGAAGTATTTCTTTTCCATCACTTCGAGAGAGTTTCCTATTTTTGGCATTGGTCCTGATAATGAATCTTTACTCGCATACTTTTCAGCAAGAGGAATGGAACCCCAAAATATCAAACATATTACCAATTACATTACCCTAACCCAAGCCAGTCCACATGCTCATAATTTAACAGTTCAACTTTTCAATCACTACGGAGTTTTTGGCATAGGTGTTTATCTATTTATTATTAGCTACTTTGCATTCTTCTTTATTCGTTCTTTTTTTTATAAGAAAGAGCCTATGGCTATTTTTCTTTCTTTGATTTGTTTACTCGCAATCTTTATACAAGAGTTATTTGATTATACTATGCCAGATCCTGTCATCTTTAGCCCTATGATGTTATTTTTAGGTATGTTTGGAAGCACTATGAAAATAACAACTAGGGATACTAGTACTTATAAGAATTGGCTAATTTTCAAAAGAGTTGTTATTGTATTCCTTTTCGGTTTTACTTTGCTCGTTAGTTGGAATTATACAATGCGTAATTATATACATACGATCTTTAAGAAAAGGCTTGTTTATGATGCTTTTGAGAATTATAAGTTTGTAGTGCCTTTAGAGCTTTTTCCTAGTAAAGTAAAACAATTTTTAAAAATGGATTCTTATTATTTGCCGATCAAGCTTGATTCTAAAAGAGAAATACTTACTGGATTCGTTTACTGGGAGTTGTACCGCAATAGAAATTATAGTAAAAAAGAATATTGTAAAATAGCAGTAGAAAGGTTTGAGAATTGCGTTTCTATCAACCCTTATTTGCCTATTTGCTATTATAAGTTGGCACAAATATATAAACATGAAGGAGATGTTAAGAAAAGTCAATTCTACCTTAATGAATCTAAAAAAAGGGATCCTTTTCAATTGGTAAAAGAAAATCCATAAAAAATTATTTTTGTCTAGAATCTTGCAATTGTATTTCGTTGTATTTCTTCCAGAAATCTTCGTTGGGATCTGGGTCATCTACGCTTTTGATGAAGTCTTTGCGAATGTTTTTTACCAAATACATCTCTAAGTTATCTTTATTTTTTGCACTTATTCTTCCTCTATACTCACAAGTGAAGAAGTCTTTTATTAAAGAGTATGTTTCTTGGGAGATGTTCACTTCACCTGCAATTCCAGATGACTCCATTCTGCTAGCCGTATTTACTGTATCCCCCCAAATATCATAAGCAAACTTTTTATCACCAATTACACCTGCGACTAATCCTCCACTGTGGATTCCTAGACGAATTTGCCAGTATGATTCATTACGGAATTTTTTTTCTCTCTCATGATTTTTCATAAATTGCTGGATAGCAAGAGCAGCCAGTACGCAGTCTATCGCATGTGTTCTATTGCTTGTGGGAATACCACCTGCACACATATAAGAGTCACCGATAGTTTTCATCTTTTCCAGTTTGTGTTTTGTAATGATCTTGTCAAAGTTAGAAAAACAGTAATCCAATTCTGCAAGTAAATCGGTAGGTGAAAGCTTTTCGGCGATACTGGTAAAACCTTTAAAATCGGTAAAAAGTACTGTGACACAATCATAATGAATGGGTTTTACTTTTCCTGAATTTTTGAGTTCTTCGGCGATGGGATCAGGTAAAATATTTTTTAGCAAGTTGTCAGAACGTTTTCTTTCATAAATTGCCTCCTTGGTAGTTTCTTCAATTTGCTTTTGTAGTTTGCTGTGAACTTTGTGCTGCTTGAATACTTTCATATAGGTAGCAGGTTCTGGTCTGATGCGATAGCTGTCTGTTTTATCTGCAAAGATTATTTTTCCTTTTTCGTCTGTTATGATTACGGTGGGAAAGATGGAATCTACGCCGTATTGAGCTGTTTTGACAAATGGAACTGCAGATTTATGGCGAATACCTAAATTATCTGTTAGACGGAAGTCTGTATCGGCTAGATATGTTGCATTGATTTGAAACTTTTCCGCGAGTTCCTGTGTTTGTGTAAGGCTTTGTGGGCTGATTAAAACAATTCTCACCCCCATGAGTTCAATTTCTTTGTAAAGTTCGGCGAGTTCCTTGATCTGTGTCATGCAAAAAGGGCACCAATTGCCACGGAAAAATATAAACAAGCAGGGGAGATCCAGTAAATCTTTCGTTTGGATTTTTTCTTCGAGATGGTTGTTGATTGCAATGTCTGGAAAGGTATCTCCTAGAGAAAACTCTAAATTGTTTCTATGTATATATGGTAAAGCATAGATGTTGAGTATGAAAAGGAAAGCATGGATTGTGATAATCGAAATAGCTTCTAATTGTAAAGCTTCCTGTGATTCTATATAACCTATTATGGGGTAAGCCAAAAGACTTATGCAAAAGATAATCAAGTATTTTTCATAGTAGTGGTTTACTCTGATTTTTTTGATACCTGTATACAAAGAATAAACTGTATAGGGGACAATCGCCAGACTGGTAATGAAAAAAGCAAAGGAGAAGTTCGTCAGTAATTTGTAGATAGCATAAATGGGGATTCCTAAAAAGCCTGGTAGAAGAATTGGTTGCAAATGGGTTAATAGTTTATTAATCATTGGTTCTTGGATCGCAGCTATTGGTATCAGAAAAAAGAAACATGTCAATTATTAAATACTTGTAAATTTCACTGCATTCTCCATTGGTAAGTTATGAGTCGAATTCACTCTACTGTTATTATTGGCCAGGATACGGACATCCATGAGTCTGTAGAAATTGGTCCTTACTCGGTAATTGGCAATGGTGTAAAAATTGGCGAAGGAACTACCATTGATACCTCTGTACGGATTCATGATGGGGTAGAACTTGGTAAGCACAATCGTATCAACCATGCAGCTGCTCTTGGTGGTTCCCCGCAGAATATTGGTTTTGAACACTCTACTGTTTCATCTGTAAAAATCGGTGATCACAATATGTTTGGAGAGTATTTCACAGTGCATAGGTCTAGTGAAGAAGGTGGAGCCACCACTATTGGTAACCATTGCTTTCTTATGGAAAATGCTCACGTTGCACATGATTGTAAAGTTGGAGATCACGTTGTCATGGTTCACTGTGCAGCTCTTTCTGGGCATGTTGTGGCAGAAGATTATGCCTTTATTTCAGGCTTGACTGCTTTACATCAATTTGTACGAGCTGGTACCCATTCCATGATTGCAGGCTGTGCAAAAATTGTAAAAGATATTCCTCCCTATACTACAGCTGATGGTAACCCGGCTACAATTATCGGTTTGAATTCTATTGGTATGAAACGAGCTGGTTTTAAACCTGATGTGAGAAATGCCATTAAGAAAACCTATAAGACTCTTTACCATTCTGGTCTAAATACCAAACAAGCACTGAAAGAACTTAAGGCAGAAGAGAATTCTATCCCCGAGGTTCAAAGAATAATTGATTTTTTTGTACAAAGTGACAGAGGCGTCACTAACCATAGGTAATTTATGAAAGTACTAGTAACAGGTGGTGCCGGCTATATAGGTAGCCATGTTGTCCACGAATTGAATAAAAATGGTTATCAGGTACTCGTTGTAGATACATTGGAAAAAGGTGATGAAGCAAATCTTTTTTCTACGAATGAGTTTTTACAAGGAGATATTGGTGAGGATTCTATCTTAGAGAAAGCCTTTGCTTTTGCTCCAGAAGCTGTGTTTCATTTTGCTGCTTGGAAAGGTGCTGGAGAGTCGATGCAGTTGCCTGAGAAATATTCTTTGAATAACCTCAATGGTACCATGAAGTTGATCAGCAAAATGAGCCAGGAGTCTTGTCGTTTTATGATTTTTTCCTCTTCTGCGGCTGTTTATGGTACTCCAAATTACTTACCCTTGGATGAAAACCATACTTTGCAACCTATCAATTACTATGGATATACAAAACTTTCTGTAGAAGAGAACCTTAAGTGGTACGAACAGCTAAAGGGTATGCGTTATGCAGCATTACGTTACTTTAATGCAGCCGGTTACGATCCTGAAGGAAAAGTGACAGGTTTAGAAAAAACACCGGCAAATCTTCTACCCATCATTATGGAGGCTGCTGCTGGAATACGCGAAGGGTTTCAATTGTTTGGTGATGATTATGAAACACCAGATGGAACCTGTATCCGAGATTATATCCATGTTACAGATCTTGCACGAGCACATGTTTTAAGCATGAAGTATATTATGGAGCAAAATAGTTCCCTAATTGTTAACTTAGGTTCAGAGAATGGCTATTCGGTAAAAGAAATCATTGATGCAGCAGAAAAGGTAATAGGAAATAAAATACCGCATAGTGTAATAGGAAGAAGAGCAGGGGATCCTGCTGAATTGAGAGCTTCTTCTGCAAAGGCTAGAGAGCTTCTGCGATGGACGCCTGAATACAGTGATGCAGAAACTATTGTTAGAACGACTTGGGAGGTCTATAAAAAAAGATTAGGCTGATTTGAAGTTTGGCAGTACTTAGGTACTGCCGTTGTATATAAGAGCCTGTCTGAAAACACTACTACAGGCTCTTGCAGCTTACCTTTTAAGTAAGAATAAACTTATTTTAAGACACGCTGTAAGAATTATTTTTTGCCAAGCCCTTCGCTTTTCGCTCCCACTAAAATGGACATATTGCCATGTGGGTGTTTGTTTTCTTTCATCAACTGGTGACAATCACCCGTTTCAGCAAATTGGAACGTACGGGAAAGACAAGGGTCAATTTTGTGATCTAAAACCAAATCATTGAATCCTTTTGCGTTATCATCATTTGCAAAATGAGAACCTTGGAGTCTTTTCTGTCTCATCCATAGGTAACGTAAGTCAACTGTCGCATTGAATCCAGTTGTGCCGGCACAAATCACTACCATACCACCTGTTTCACAGACAAATGTAGAAGTAGGGATAGTGGTTTCTCCCGGATGTTCGAAGACGATTTGTGGGTTTTTACCTTTACCGGCAATTTCCCAGATGGCTTTTCCAAAAGCTCTGGCTTTTTTAGTCCAATCCGCAAAGACTTCGCCTTTGTTGATGTCACTTGTTAGGGCTCCCCAGTGGTCAAAGTTCTTTCTATTGATTACGCCTGCGGCACCTAAGTTTTTACAATATTCAATTTTATCGTCTGAACTGACTACTGCGATAGGAATTCCACCGGCTGCTTTGACAATTTGGATTGCCATACAACCAAGTCCACCGGCTCCACCCCAAATTAGGACAACATCATCTTTTTTGACATTATTGGGTTCCCAGTGGTGTAGCATGCGGTAAGCAGTAGCTCCCACTAACATATAGGTTGCTGCTTCTTCCCAGCTCAAATGAGCGGGCTTAGGTAGGCATTGGTGGTCCTGCACTTTGGTGAACTGCGCAAAAGAACCCCAATTGGTTTCATATCCCCAAATCAACTCAGAAGGGGCAAACATTGGATCATTGCCTGCTTTGATCCAAGGGTCTTCCTTGTCCCAAATACCGCAGTGGATGACTACTTCATCGCCTACTTTGACATTAGTTACTTCCGAGCCTACTTTGTATACGATTCCTGATGCATCTGAACCACCGATGTGAAACTTTTCCGGTTCTCCCTTCTTGTTTCGTGCCCCAATAACATCTACTGGATACCCTAAAGCAGCCCAGACGTTATTGTAGTTTACACCTGCTGCCATAACAGCTACTAGGACTTCGTCGGGCTTTATTTCTGGAATATCAATTGCTTCAACCTGGAAAGCATCTTTAGGATCACCGTAGCGTTCTGGTCGGATCAATTGAGCATGCATTTTTTTTGGAACGACACCTACAGGAGGTAGTTCACCTATTGGAACGATTTCTGGTATTTCTGACATAAATCAATCATGAAAAAATCCTAAGTGAAGGCTGCAAGGATTTTTTGTAATATACCGGCATATTTGTTAATTTAATCGTAACGCTTGCTGGTAAATATATATGCGATCCTTGCCGCAAGTCTCAATATGATCTGGCTTACCAAACTTATCTATTAGCTTTTGTCTAGAAAAAGAGGCGGTATGGATGAAGTTGTAAGAATGCCTGTGGTAAGGGTGGATGTTGTTGATCCAGTGAAACGGTTGTAGTTCTGTATTGAGTGGTTGTAAAGAAATTCCTGTTTTAGAGAAAAGACGCACTTGTCGCGAAATCCAATATTCCGAAAATCCAAAACGGATGATATAATTCTTCGCAAGTCTATCTAAGCACCTAACAACTGGTGGATAGAATTGCCATTCTTTTTTGGTTGGGTGCTGAACTTGGTAGGCAAATAGACTTACATTGATGAGAATAAGTGCCAGTACAAACCATTTGCGAAAGTTAACTTGTTTGGTATAGTAGTATAGAGTGGCAAGAAAAGGTAGAAACAGTGTTGGTATGAAATACCTTTTTAAAGTTTCAATATCCACGTACAAGCTGCTATACAAAACAGCAAAGAATAGTAGAAATGTTTGTACGGAAAAGAAAGTAATGAATGTATCGGGAGAGTTTTGCTTTTTTAAGCGAAATCTGGCATAATACTGGTAACAGCTCTGCACTAGCAACAAGAGTAGAGCTAATGAAACCAAAAAGAAATACCAAGATACGGTTGGTGGTAAATTACTGATGTCTCTATACAACCTCTGCAACTGCAGAGCTATACTATCACTACGTATTAGATAAAATTCTGCACCATGAAAAGGTAAGCGTTTGTGCATAAATGTACCTAAGGCGTAGGGAAATAGGTAGCTAAGTACAAGTAGTTTTAAGTATCTTTTGTCGTTCAAACCAATTGCAACTCGTATGATTAAAACCACCAGAAAGGGTACTAAAAATTCAGCTAAATAGAGTCTGTCAGAAAGTCCCATACAGAAGTTACACAAGAGTAAAAGCCAAATCTTCCGAGATGAATAGTCCTTATCGTTTAGAATTGAGTAAGAAAGACTTAAAGTGAAAAGTGTAACTAAAAATGCTCCTCCATGAATCCCAGATACCGTCCATAGTTTGGTATATGAAAAAAATATATTTGGCAGTAAGAGCAAAGTAGATAATAGAAGGCAGAGGAAGGAGAAAGGCTTGTCCAGTCCTAATTGCTTAGATAGATAAAAGCAAATTGCAAACAAAAATAAAATCTGTAAGTTAGCATAGGTATAAATGGTGAGTTCCAAAGAGTAGTGCTGTAGAAAACCGATTGAGCTATATACCAATAGATCAGGAAAAAAATAAGGGGCAGGTGGCAAACGCCATCCTGTAATTTGGGACAATTGTCCTGTTATGTGTTGGTAAAATTCAGCGATGTACAATGTATCTGCGTTAAAGAGATAGTTTAATTGGAATATATCTTTGTTAAAACAAAGTAGTGCAAATAAAAATATTCCTAGAGAGCAGAGTGAGATAAGCATAAGTAAGAGTGTTGACTACAGATAGTTTCTAAGTAAAAGAATTCGCAAGTTCTTTTTTTGTGATAACAACCAGAGTTTCAGTCTGAATGTACCTGCTGCAATAAGCTAAGAAATTTTCTTTGTAAAACCTGGATGGAGTACAATTGGTAATTTTGGTACCCCTGTTCTGTGAGTAATTTTTGGTAGGTAGAACTTTGGCTAATGGTATAGATAGCACTCGCAATAGCGGAAGAATCAAAATTCTCAAAAAGTACTTGTTGTTTGCCTAAAGTTTCCCCTATGGCAGAACTTTTTACCGCAATGATGGGTACCCGATAGTATTGTGCTTCTAAAATAGGTACGCAGAAGCCTTCGTGTTCTGAGAGCAAGAGGAATATGTCAGCGTTTTGGTAGAGCTGTTGTAAGGTTGCTAAAGGCACATGGTGGTTGATGTCTATATAGTCTAATAGGCCTTTTTCGTGTGCTCTATTGGTAAATTCTTGCAGGTAGCTATGAAATTCTGGATAAATACTACCTGTGATGGTTGCATGGATGTTGGAACCATAGGCGTTTCGGTATGCCTCTAACACTTCTAATATATGTAGGTGTCCTTTATTCGGTACAAAGCGACCTACAAATAGAATGTTTATTTTACCTTTGCTTGTTTCCATTTTTTGTAGTGAGGCGGGAGGAAAGGAATCAATTTGGTGGAACGGAGCTAAGATTTTGATTTTCTTCTTTTGCGTAAAGCCGAGCTTCTCTACTTCTGCTACATTAAACTGTGAGGTTGTAAGAATATATGATATTCTACGGGAATCGATAAGCTCCTTTGTTTGTTTGATTCCTTTTTGGCATTGTTCATAGGTAAATAAATCGTAGTTTTTAAAGAATTCTGCTGGTGTAATATTATGGTATCTTAGAATTACCTTGCATTGAGCCTTACTAAGTATCTCATGACCTAACTCCCAGAATGTACTGTGATGGTATATGAGAATTGCACTGTTATCTGTTATAGCTTGCCAAAGTTGGTCCGTTTTGCAGATTTTTGCTTGGTATTTAGGATCTGAATATTCAGAAAATAGCAAAACTTCATGCTCTGGCTCCAAACAAGAATATTGCGTATAGGTATCGTTGCCGATGGCATCTCCTGCTTGCAGAGACATACAGCAAAGTATTACTTTTAGTTTCTGTTCGGGCTGTGATGGTTGTTCTACTAAATCAACCTCTTTCGTTGGAGAAAGATTTATAATTTTGACTTTGTTGTGATTGTTACTAATTTTTTGCGAATAGGAAAGTTTGTGGAGTTCAGCATGCATATAGTTACTGAGCTTACTTTCTGCGGCTTGTAATTTATTTTGTAAAGTGCGTATCTCTTTTTGTAGCGTATCAGTTCTTTTAGGAAGTGTATAGTAAGAATGAAAAAACCTTAGGATAGCCCCTAAAAAAGGAATTTGTAGCGGAATGGATACTAAAAAGCCTAACAGTAAACCTGTTATACTTGTGTTGTGTTTTTTTCCATCTTTGGAGTAGCGTAACCTCGTTAAAATATAAGTCTGAGTTTGCTTACCTTTTGCCAATACTTCTAATAAATGTGTTTGCTCTTGTTGAGAAGGGTCTCGATGGAATATAGCACGGTATGCGTTTGTGATAAAAGTTTCTTTTGATTCGTTGAGAATTTCTTTGATACGGTAGGAATTTACAATTTTTAGTTTTGTAGGAGTTGGTGGCAGCTGGTAGGGTTGGAACTCATACTGAGTATTTCTTTGGATATTATTGTGGATGCTTTGCAGCAGCTCTGCGAATAGATTCTCTGGTGTCATTTTACAAGTTGGATTAGCTTTTGGTAAAATTTGATCTGTTGTTTTGCTGCTTTTTGCCAGTTAAATAACTTGCCACGTTCTAGGCCCTTTTTCACTAAATCTTCCTGCAAGACATTGTCGTTGAGAACCTGCTCAATGGCCATTAAGGCTTCCTCTTCTTCATCTGGGTTTACCAACAAGGCCGCATCTCCCGCCACTTCTGGAATAGAAGATGTATTGGATGCAACAATAGGACAGGCAGATTTCATAGCTTCTAAGATAGGCAAACCAAAACCTTCATAGAAGGATAAATAGAGAAAACAAGCTGCATATCTATAGAAATGTGGTAACTCTTCTAAAGGTACATAGCCTGTAAGAAAAATATCATCTAAGTTTTTATGCCTCTCTAACAGACGGAAAAAAGATTCTGTCTTCCAACCTTTACCACCAACCAAGACAAGTTGGAAGTTTGCATAGGCTTTCTTTTTTTTTAAGCTGCGAAATACGCGAAGGACCGTTTTTAAATTTTTTCTTGGCTCGATCGTACATACAGAGAGTAGATATGGTTTTTTTGGGTCTATGTGGTATTTTTCTAAAAAACTTTTATTGTCTCTTGGTTTATATACATCAAAGATAGGGTGGCAAGACTCATGGATAACCTCTACACGACCAGAAAATTTTGGGTAGAGGTTGAGTAGGTCTCGTTTGCTTGCTTGCGATACACTGCAAACCAAACTACAGTGCTTGAGTGCAAACTTGATTCTTTTTTGACTTCTGCGTAGGTTTGTCTCTGTATGGAATGCTGGAAACAATTCTGTGGTCAAATCATGTATTGTGAGGGTATTGATCAGACGTGGAAATCTGTCATATAGAAATTCCTGTCCATGAAAGATGGTATTTTTTTCTAAAGAGCGGAATCTATCAATTACACGATTGATTAGACCATCTGTTTTGCGAAAGACGTATTGAGGAATGGGAGAGCTACTGGGAATCTTGGTGAAAACCTTTTTGCGCAGTTCTTCGTAGTAGTGAACAGTTTTATCCTGGCAAAAAAGTTCCATTTTTGGGTCCTGGAATCTACGATTGATAAGTAACAGTTCGTATTGGTTTTCGGGATATTCTTTGTTAATATTTGCAAATAGGTTATAAAAATAATATCCTATACCACTCAAACGATAGTTGAGGGCAGAACCATCAAACAGTATGCGCATGCCCTGATAGATAAAATAAACATTTCAAGAATACAAATACTTTTCTGCCTTTGTAAAAAAAGTTTGCAAATTTTAGACTGTATATAAAAATTTTTCTCAGGAGAGTGTGATGAAGAAGAGAAGTCTTGTGATTTTATGGGTAGTATTGTTACAATTTTGCGGACCATCTGAAGAAGTGAAAAAACTGATGAAGCAAGGCAAAGATCAGTTTGGCGTGATTCCAGCTAAGATGCCAGGTTCAGAAGCAGATACACCTGAATTGATTGAGTTGGGGAGAAAGCTTTTTTTTGAAAAGAAGTTATCCATCAACGATCAACAATCTTGCAATAGTTGCCATGATGTTCGGGAAAAGAAAGGCGGTGTAGACAATGCAGTTACATCTACAGGTGCCCAAGGTGATGTAGGGGAGAGGAATTCTCCTACTGTTTTGAATGCAGGGTTTCATATTGCCCAATTTTGGGACGGCAGAGCGAAAGATCTTGTAGAGCAAGCCAAGGGGCCTATTACCAACCCGAAAGAAATGGGTATGTTAAATGAACAGGTTGTAGAAGAGAAAATCTCTGGCATTACTGAGTACCAAGCGTTATTTGCAAAAGCCTTTCCCAAGGATGAACGAAAGATCAGCTATAATAATATTGCAAAGGCAATTGCAGCTTACGAAAGAACATTACGCACGAATGATAGGTTTGATGATTTTATTCGTGGCGATCATAAGGCGTTGAACCAGCAAGAACAAAAAGGCTTTCAGGACTTTATGGCCAAGGGCTGCCAGTCCTGTCATAACGGACCTCTATTTGGTGGAAACTCTTTTCGTAAGTTAGGACAGGTCAAGCCGTATGAGACAGAGGATTTAGGCAAGTATGCTGTAAGCAAAAAAGACGAAGATAAATATGTTTTCAAAGTACCCTCTTTACGCAACGTTGCCCTCACTGCTCCTTATTTTCACGATGGCAAGGTGAAAACTCTAGAAGAAGCTATTAAAAAAATGGGTTATCACCAATTGGGTATGGAGTTGAAGGATGAAGAAATATCGAGTATAGCGACATTTTTAAAAGCTCTAACGGATAAAAATAAATCCCATTAATGGTATTATCTAGGGGCTGTGCTAGCTAATTCGTTGCAATTGCTCTTTGGTAGGCAGCTCCCATGATTTCATACCCAACTGGATTCGGATGTATAGGATCACTAATGGGGTAGAGCTCTATTCCTGTGTCCTGTTTTTCGAAAGACGCGGCTGCGCGCCTGCCGCAGCAGGTAGTCGAACAGGATGGCCACGGCCATGCCGATCACCAGCCCCTTC
>JBCCIA010000149.1:0-12395 GCA_039028475.1 Spirochaetota bacterium
TAACAAACTGTTACAATATAGCTATCCATACTTTCAGGGATTAGCATGAGTAATTTATCAATAGAAAATCTTTATAATTTAGAGGACTCTGGAGTCAAAACCCAAGTTACAGATGTTTTTATCGAACAGTTAGAGTATTCACCTTCTGTACACTCTACATTTTTTTCAGCAAGTAAACCACCAGCAACACCAGCACAAAATGCAAATTGGGTAGATGATATTGCAACAGCAATGGTTTGTTCCAGTATTGCACGTAGTTCCTTGTATGGATTTAGTGGTACCGTCAACAAAACAGCAGCAGACAACTACTGGGAAAGTCGCCTTACAGATTCTAATAGCAACTCTGTAGCAGAGAGCCAAAACCTATACAATTGGGCTTTTCCCTCTTACTGTACTGCCGATGGAACTACTTTTTTGGATTATATGAAAGACAACCCAAAATCTTGGGGAGAACAACTGGCCGCAAAGGTTACAGAAACCACTTTTATAAATGTCACTATCAACAAGCTTATCGCAGCTGATCCAAACTGGTTAGAGAAACTCAATTTGGTATTTTACAAGTTACACCGCTTAGACGACGCAAAGGTGCAAGGTGTAGTAAATACTTGGAAAAAAGCCTTTCCTGATAAAGCAATTACAGTCCAGTGGCAGTCTTACAACTTTATACCGCATAATCTTTTTACAGCAGATAAGTTTATAGGTCAGGTCAATGCAGCCATCAATGTGGATACGCAAAGTTCTTATACTTCACCACCAACAGGTGGCCCAGCTTCTATGGGTGGAAATGCCTATGTAGGTCACACCTTTGGCAAAGCTGTAGAGGACTTTTTGGGTGGCAAACCTAATCAATTGGGACTCACTACTGGTGTACAGCCCAATAATGTTACCACAACATCTGCTATATCATGCTTCCTAGCAGGCACACCCATATTGCTATCAGATGGACAAGAAGCTCCTATTGAAGAGGTACGCCAAGGACAGGAAGTTGTGGCAAAAGATGGAGCGGTTTCAATACAAACCGAAGAACAAGTAATTACTCACCTAAAACAGGATTTGCTTATATATGGCTTCAACGAATTTGCTCCCTTCTTTTCAGGTGGTCATCTCTTTTGGACTCGAGATGGTTGGAAAGCCTTGGAACCAGAGATTGCGGAAATGGAAAACCCAGGGCGTAGTGCAGGAAAGCTGGAGAAAGGAGACATTGTCTTCCGTGTAAAATCTCACGAACCATTTGCCTATGAACAGATTCAAATAGAATCCTTCCAGTCAAAGTCTCTCCCGGCAGGTAGTGCAATCTATGGTTTACACCTACTGGATGGCCCGCGCTCCTACCATGCCAATGGTTTTTGTGTGGCTATGAATTATCCTGTACTGACACAGAAACGAATCCAAGATGGCTTTGCAAAACTCACCCCGGAAGAACGTCGTTATATCGCTCGCAGCCTAGAACCTGTATTACCCCTTTTGCGACATGCAGTTGGAGACTTTATCGAGGAACCTCTGATCCAGGCTTTGCAAAAGTAAGCCAACGAAATCATATACAATTTACAAACCCACTTTGAATAAAAAATAGAGAGAACTGACATGACAACAATGAAAACCAAAACAAAACTATTTGCACAGCCAACTGTGGAAACCGAAACATTGCATCGTAAGTACCACACTCATGTTCATTCGGAAGAAGAAGCAAGTTTTATCTATGGTAATGGTATACATGCACTTCATTTTGAAAAAGGCCAGCTTTATGTAGATGATCTTCCCATATTCAATCCTTACCATGGATGTGATTCGCTCAGTTGGAAGCAACAAAGCAAGGATCATTTTAGCAGTGGTCATTTGTTTTTTGCCAGAGGAGGAACAGAGTTACACGGAGTTATCTATAAGGGAAGCCATGCCACTACTGCAGTTCCGCATCATGTTCTCGCAACTAGCATACCCACAGTCAATTACAATACTCAAATTACCAAACAACGTCTTACAAAAGAAACGGATACAGATACAATTCCTAGTAACGATTGGCAAGTTGGCTTACAACTAGCGATTTCCTACGAACAAGAAGTAGGTGATCCTTTACCAACACCCAAGGTTTTCTTAAATGATCAAGATATTTCCGAATTCACCAGTTGGAATGTAGACCCTAAAACACAAGATACTGTGCTAATTTTAAACTTAGACGCATCCCTTGTCTGTGATTTTGATGATACACTGTACCTACGAGGTTCCGTTGCTTTCAATCCTTATACTCCTACACCTGGATTTACGGGAACACTCTCCTCTACCTGTCAGGACAAACAAGGAACAGGTGTATATTTTTGGAAGGGAGAACCAAGTAGCCAAGCTATGCTACAGGCTCCTCCCCACAAACCAATACAACTTAGCGAAAGCGAACTTCTACAAGACGATACTCTTTCGATAGCTGAGTTGATGACAATTGTTCCTGATAGCAGTGTTTCGGACCAGGCCAATGACATGTTGACAGAAAATATGAAATGGGCCATCGCCCAGGATAGTACAGAAAAAAAATGGCTTTCCGATTTTATGGGAGAAACTGCACCAGTCCTTTCTCAAGCAAGGCAAGACCTGATCAAACGAGATATGGATTTTTACCAACAGAAATTCTCTAAATCGTATTTCAGTTGGGCTTTCACCAATTATGATGGACAGGGAAAACCTACCACAAATTTGGATGACAAACAGAAAAAAAAGTTGAAATATTTTATGCAAACTGGTCTTGCCAAAGAGCATGGCTTCAACACCCAGCAAAACGGGATCTATATTGACGCCTTTGTCCAAGCAAAACCACGCCTCCAAGCTTATATCAATGATAAAAGTACGGATTGGGCACAAAAACTATTTGATGTGATCACAAGTCCAGCTCAATTCACCTTGATGGTAAACCGTGTGTTTGGGGCAGCGGGACAAAAAGGTGCTATGGAACCCGCCAATAACTTTTCGACATTGTTAACAGCATTGCAACGTTCTGGTGAATTGGCGCAAACCTATTACAAATCTGTCCTGGCGGGTTCTCTTACAAATGTAATACACCAAAGCACTGCAGGTGGCAAAGATGAAATAATGAAGTGGCTGCCTGATTTTTTACAGGCATTCCTAAACAAAGTAGCTACAGGGGGTAGCGTCCCTGATTCAGCGAAAATTACTGCTGAACAGATCAAAGAAATGCAACAACTGATGGGAGGAAATCTCACCAATGTGGCGGCAGAACTGGCCGACTTAATGAGCCATGCCAACGGAGCCAATATCCTACAAAAAACTAAGAATATGGAGACAGCTTTTGCCAAAAAATATCCCAAATTAGGAGCTGTAGGTAGATCCATGTTTTTCGCCTGTTGGACGGCCGGAGTCATAATGGTGATCCAGTCCTTCCAGAATTGGAAAAATCTTTCGGATGAAAAAAGAACCGAAGCGATTATTTCTGCGGTAGATTTGGGATTTCAAGGTATAGAGGTAGTCCCTGAGTTCCTTATGGGTATCAAGAAAATGGGGTTGAAAGGTTGGCAAAAGTTTACCAATTGGCGCAACTCGCGCAATGCTGTAGCCAAGGTAGAAAACATCAATGATGGTCTCGATAAAAACTGGGCAGAAAATGGTAGCAAGGCAACAGGAGAATTATTTGACTCGGAGGGAAAAGTCATTAAGTCTGGAGAATCTTTATGGTCGAGATTTCTCAAGGGAGCTACCCTACTCAACAAGATCATTGCCGTAGTAGGAGTCATTGCAGCAGCAGCTTTTGCAGTACTAAGTACAATTGATTTCATCAATGATTTGAATTCAGGGCAACCTGTTACTAAAATCGTCTTTGATGGACTTATTGCAGCTACAAATGTTGCTTCAGCAGTATGCCTTGTTGTCGATCTTTTTGTCACGACAACAGTATTCGCAATGGCAGCAGCGATTCTGGCCATTGTAGGTCTTGTACTAGCTATCGTCGCTATGTTCGTTGTAAAACCCAAAAACCCTTTAACCGAATTTATGGAAAATACGGCGATTCCTTTCGTAAATGGATTACCAGAGCAAATACCACCCCCTAGCAATCTTGCTCCGTTAAAATCTTAATTTGTACAAAGGAAAATGCTAGCCCTTCTGCAAATGTACCCGGGCTAGCAAAACAGTAAATAGAGGATTGTATACAAATAGCAAATAAGGAGAGAATGATATGAGCAAACAAACGATTCACTTATTCCGAAAAACAGCCATAAGTCTTGCCAAGAACAACCTGACCTATTTTGTCCATAGCTACTCTGAAGAAAAATCTGGATTTCATTTGGATGAAAAGCTTTCGAGCATCCGCTTTGAAAAGGGGAAACTGCATATTGGAGATATTACTGTAGCCAAATTACAGTATGGGCCACATTCTTTGTCTTGGAAACAAAAGACAAAGAATTCTTTTACTATGGGGCATCTTCACTTTTCTCCCAATGGTTTGGAATGCCAAGGACCCATTACGGTAGAAAAAGAAGGGGAAGATACGCATTTCTTGCATGTAATAGCAACAGCCTTACCACCAAGTCAGTATTCTACCCAAATTAGCAAGAAGCGTTATCCGAAAGGGACAGATCCAAACTCAATCCCTGCTGAAGAATGGGTGGTTGGTAACTCTTTCCAACTAGGCTATGATTACAAAGCTGGTGATCCTGTTCCAACTTCTGTTGCCTATATGGACCAACAAGATATCTCTTCTTATATTGGACTCAGTATCGTAGAGAACGACGAGCTTCGTCTTAGTTTAAACTTAGATGGTTCCGCAGTGTGTGATTTTGATTCCAATCTATATTTGCAGGGAGAAATCACTTTTTCTAGATTTGGAGAGACCTTTCTTGGGGAACTCCTAAGTATCTGTAATGATAGAAGTGGAAATGGTGTCTACCTTTGGAAAGGTGAGGTAGCGGAGAGCCACAAAACAATGCTATTTTCTACCGCAAACCCACAGATGCCAGAGATAGATGAACTGTTAGAAGATACAAGTCTTTCTGTAGCAGAGCTACTGACCCTCATACCAGACTCTGATGTAATGAAACTTAGCAACTCCATGCTAGTGGAAAATATGAAATGGGCGATTGGCCAGGATGAAAAAGAGAAACAGTGGTTACCAGATCTATTTGCACAAACAGTACCAGTATTGTCGACAAAACGTAGCGATTTGATTTCTCAAGATCTAGACTGGTACCAACAAAAGTTTTCCAAAGCCTACCTTAGCAAGGGCTTAGACTCGATCAAGGGCAAAAACCAACCTACTCCCCAATTGGACAAAGAACAGTTGGAGAAGTTAGACAATTATCTAAAAGTAGGACTTGGTAAATCAGAAGCCTATAATAAACAAATGAACGGCATATATCTAGAAGCCTATATTAGTGTGAGACCAAGACTCCGGACTTATATAAACGATGGAGGAGAAAAATGGGCAGAGAAGTTTTTTCAGGCAATTACCACACCCGCCCAAATAAACCTCATTGTCAACCGAGTACTCACTTCGCATGAAATGACCCCAGCTAGCAACTTTGCCGCTGTGCTACGCGCTTTGCAACCTAATGGCGATTTTGCAGAACATTACCAGCGAATGATTATGTCCCGCATCTTAATGCAATACTCTTCCAAAACTACAATCAAAGACGAAAAATGGACTATGGAATGGATGCCTGAGGCATTGAAAGCCTTTGTCGATAAATACTCCAGTGCTACTGGAGAACACAAGGAAATTGCAGATGCACTAGAACAAGCAGAGCAGCAATTCGAGAACTGGACTTCTCTCGCACAAGAGTTTACTTCTTTGATGATTGAAATCAAAGGAAAAAGCATCATACAACAGAGTGAATCTGCTGCTGCTGCTTTCTCGCGAAAATATCCCAAATTGGCCAAAGCTGCTAAAGGTCTTTACTTTATAGCTTGGGTAGGTGGCGTATTTGGAGTCATCTCTTCCTTTCTAGGTTGGAAAGATTTAAGCACAGAAGAAAAGATAAGTACCATTGCTGGTTCTGTGGGATTAGTCGGTACAATTTCTGAAATGGTAATGGGAATCTTTAGTGAACGGATAACATTCGATATATGGAAAAAAATCAACCAAGCAGTTTCGGAAGGTGCGGTACTAGATGAGACTACATTGCTTTTAGCAAAAACCGATGAAACCTATTTGCAAAAAGCATTGGATGCTATGGATGGTGTCTTTGACAAAGAAACAAAAACAATCATTGCGAAAGGCACACGCTGGCAAAAGATTTTCTCTGGAGCGTCGAAAGTCATCGCAGTGATAGGCGTAGTAATTACAGCAGTTGTCACTGTCATCTCTACAATTACATTTATCAATGATATCAAAAAAGGTAGAGTGACGAAAGCTGTGCTAGATGGAATTATGATGGTTAGTAATTTTGCTATTCTGGTTTGTTCTGTAGTACAATTGTTTGTTGAATCTGTAGTGGCAGCCTTTGCGTCAGCCATTTTTTCGATTATTGGCCTAGTGATTACGATCATTGGTCTTTTCATACCCGAACCCAAAGAACCAACACCAGCTGATAATTTTATGAAAGATGTCGCAATTCCATTTGTAAATGGTCTACCAGATCCAGAAGAACCTACTAAGTCTATACCAGGTAACGTACAACTTGCTTATTAGTACGTCTTAAAAAAACTCCCCTGGATAGGATCAAACCAGGGGATAAATTATAAATAGGGCTTGCTATACCGATTGGTTGCAAATTCCAGCCAATGGAAACACTAAAAAGTGTTTTTAGTGTTCAGATCGTTAGGTTTTTCTAAAAGAAATATGTTACATTATTTTCTACACCCTTTTTATAACAACAGTTATATTAAACAAAAAAGAAAAACTTTATAGATCCAGCTAAAAAACACGCAACATATAAATGCTTGTCGTTATTGGCAGCTAGAATCAAGGTACTTGTATGCAATATACAACACTCAGTACGACAGACCTAAAAGTAAGCAAAATATGCCTGGGAACAATGAGTTACGGCGCCCAAGTAGGAGAAGAGGATGCTTTCCAACAAATGGACATGGCAATCGACAAAGGAGTAAACTTTTTTGATACCGCAGAAATGTATGCAATTCCGCCTAGCGAAGAAAATTATAGCAAAACGGAAACTATCATAGGCAAATGGTTCGAGAGTAGCAAGAATCGTAATAAGATCGTCTTAGCAACCAAGGTAATAGGTCCTAGCCGTTATCCGTTTGTCCGCGATGGCAACTGTCGCCTTGATAAAAAGAATATTGTAGCAGCATTGGAAGGGAGTTTGACCAGACTAAAAACGGATTACATCGACTTGTACCAGCTCCATTGGCCTGATAGAACGATCAACTGGTTTGGCCAAAGAGGCTATGTACACAACCCCGAAGAAGAAATCACTCCCATCGAAGAGACACTATCTGTTTTAAAAGAAATCCAAAAATCTGGTAAGGTACGCTACTTCGGTCTGTCCAACGAAACCCCCTGGGGAACCATGAATTTTTTACGTTTGGCAAATGAAAAAGATTTCCCAAGAATGGTCAGTATCCAAAACGTATACAACCTTCTAAACAGACATTACGAAATCAATATGGCTGAGATTTCCCATAGAGAGAACATTGGCCTACTCGCCTATTCACCACTGGGCTTTGGAACCTTAGGGGGACGCTACTTTGATGGCAATAAGCCTGAAAACGGTAGATTTACCCTATACCCTAAATTTGCCAATAGGTACCAACAAGAACATGTTTATGAGATTGCTAAGAAATACCAAAAGCTAGCACAAAAGTATGATTTAGCCCTTCCACAACTTGCACTTGCCTTTGTCAATAGCCAAGCCTTTGTTACCAGCAATATTGTCGGTGCATCGAATTTGAAACAATTGCAGGAAGATATCGAAACGGCAGACATAGAACTCTCGGGTGAGTTACTAGGTGAATTGGAAGAGATTTATGAAAGACATCCAAATCCTTGTGCCTAGGACTTCTCTGCAAAATATAATGTAACGTACCTGCAAATCTAGACGAAAGGACTCCCTATCAATGGATACCAAGCACCAACTAGTGCAGAAAACCTATTCAATTGCAGCAATCGATGGCACTCCTCTTAAAGTTTACAGGAGTCATAAAGAAATTCGTTTTGCAGCACCTATTTTAATGACCCATGGAGCCTGTTCCAATGCTGGTGTTTGCTCCCTACTTGCGCGCTATCTTGTAAACCACGGCTTAGATGTTTGGGTCTTTGAATGGAGGGGACATGGGCAAAGCCCTAAATTGTATGCAAATCCAGACTTTGATACTGTTGCCAAAAACGACCTGGTACCTGTTATCGAAACCGTTGTAAGCGAATCCAAAAAGCAAAACTTCTTTTGGGTTTCTCATAGCGGAGGAGGTTTAAAGTTTCTCATGGCTCTTGGGTTATACCCTGAATACCAAAAATATGTCAAAGGCTACATCACACTTGCTTCACAAGCAACAGAGGGATTTCGCTCCAGCTTTTCCAGCCAGATGGTTATCTTACAGGGTTTACTCGTAAATACCATACTGCCTTCCTTTCCAGGAAAACTCTTAAAGATAGGTCCAGAAAATGAATACGGTGCCTTGATGCAACAGTGGTTTTTCTGGAATATACGAAAAAGGTGGGATTCCAAAGAAGGTTTTGATTATCTCCAGGCATTGAAGCAAATGATCTTTCCCTGTCTGTTCCTCTCCAGCAGCAAGGATACTGTCGCCCCTTCTTCCGGTGTAGCCGCACTCTACGAGAAAGTCGCTTCTATTGACAAAAACCATATCATTTGTGGCAAAGAACAGGGTTTTGAAAATGACTTTAGCCACGCTAGTGTATTTACCTCCAAGCAAGCTCACAAGGAAATTTACCCGATACTTTTCCAATGGTTACAAGAGAGAGATAGTAGCTAAATATTAGATAAGTTCGTATTTGCTGATATCAAATTTTTTTGTTATCTTTTCATAATCTAGAGTGTTTCCGGGCCAGTTATTGGTTATTTTACCGCCTTGCTTGTACCAACTTGTATCCACCTTATTCCAAACAGATCTAGAGAGTTTGGCTTGTATTTCTGCATTGTAGGATTTTTGCACTTCATCATTTACATCCATAAACTTAGAATCCGTTTTCTCCATCTCTTGCACTGCTTGTATTATATAATTCACCTGGCACTCTATCATAAAGATAATGGAACTGTGGCCTAAGTTTGTATTTGGTCCATACAGCATAAACAAATTTGGAAAGCCATTTGTAGTGATTCCTAGGTAGGCTTCCGCACCTTCTTTCCATACTTCATGAATAGAGCGGTTTCCCCTACCCAGAATGGTAAGATTGTAGAAAAAAGGGTTTGTTTTAAAACCTGTTGCATAAATTAAAATATCGATCTCTCTTGCACGGCCGTCGGTGGTAACGATAGAACTTTGGCCAATTTCTTGGATCTCTTGCATCACAAGATGGACATTCTCTTTGACCAGAGACTGGTAGTAATTATCAGAAAAGAGTACCCTTTTCGCACCAAAAGGGTATTCTGGGGTCAACTTCTTTCTTAGACCAGGGTCTTTAATGATTCCCTGCATATGACTTTTGGCAAAAGATTCTGCGAGTTTTTGCAACCATACGCTGCCGTTTAGTATTAAGTACAAAAACTCTGTTCTGAGCCATTGCGAAAAACGATAGTACTTTAAAATGTCAGGAAAAAAGCTGACAATTTTCTTTTCCAAGTCATGGTAGGCTCTATCCATCTTGGGAAGCATCCAATTTGCACTTCTTTGGAATACAAAGAGAGACTTCGCGGTATCGGCTATTTCGGGGATGAATTGGATAGCGCTAGCAGCATTGCCTATTACTGCAATATTTTTGTTTTCTAATGAGACATCATGCTGCCAAACAGCAGAGTGGAAGGAGGTACCTTGGAATGTTTCTTGTCCTTTGACAACTGGCACCTGTGGGTGATGGAGTTGTCCAATGCCCATAATTAAAAATTTCGCTAAGTAACTTGTATTGTCTTTCGTTCGGATTTTCCACTTTCCTATATCTTCCTGAAAGTGAGCAGAGCTAAGTTCCTTGCCATATTGTATATGTTTTTCCAAACCATATTTTTGGCTACAGTGTTTGAGGTATTGTAGAATTTGTGGTTGGTGAGACCACTTGTATTCCCAATATGGGTAAAGCTCAAAAGAAAAGCTATACAAAGCAGAAGGGATATCGCACTCTGCTCCAGGATATGTGTTTTCCCTCCAGGTTCCCCCTAGTCCATTTGCTTTTTCCAGAATGGTGAAATCTTCTATTCCGGCTTGTTTCAGTTGGATTGCCATACAAATCCCAGCAAAACCTGTCCCAATAATGCAAACTTTCATCTCTTTTTCCATGATTCCAAGATTTCTTCCTACTTCTTTTGCTGTCTATTGTATTAAAAAAAATTTTTGTAGGATGCAAAAAGGATACTCAACTAGCTCCAGTAGATTGCCAATCTTGTAAAACTTTTTCATAAATTCTTTCATAACTTTCCACTTCCCTATTTACAGAATAGTTTGCAGAAATCCATTTTTTTCTTATGTCTTGGCTTCTATCGATTTGTTTTAAAAATGCAATGATCTTTTCTGCGGATGGTTCTAACTGAAAACGATCTAGCAAAAGACCCAATTCCTTTGGTCCTTGGAATATATCCAAAACTCCATCCACATTTGTAGCAGCAATCGCCGTACCTACCGCCAGGGCTTCTAGTAGTACATTTGGCATACCTTCTCTGCGGCTAGTGAGTAAGAAAAGATCGGCTAATTGTAAGATACATGCCAATTCTTGTCTTTCTGGTTGTAAAATGGCTATAAGTCTTCTACAACGGCCTTTTTCAGGAATACAAAAAACTTGCTCAAACTCTTTCTGTAAGCCTAGAGAAAAATTGCCAATGAGAAAAAAAACTAAATCTGCCAAGTCTGACTTGGCTAAAGCTGCGAGTATGGTTTTTAAGTACTCAGGACCTTTCTTCCAACGATAAACAGCATTGGAGACAAAAACTTTGGTATCTTTCCCCAAAGCATATTTCTTTTTGTAGTATACCACATCCTTATTGGAAGTACAGGTAAAATCATCTCCAATTGAATTTGCTACAAAAATACTATTGCCTTTTCCTGTTACGATTTCTATCCAATGTAAGAAAGAACAGCTCACTGTTGTATTCTTTTGTACCGCTTGCAAAGTATGAGAAACCACCCCTGGCTTTGTCAAAGCATGTAGGGTGATATCACTTCCACGACAAGAGGAAATATGTGGTATAGAAAGGTTCCTCGCCAATAGTTGTCCAAAATAACTAATAGGAAAAATATAATAGGAATGGATGAGACAAGGAGAAAAGCTCTTCAACAGATCATATACAAGTTGCAAACAAAGGCCATAGCCATCTCTTTGTAACAGCTTTTCTGCAATATCGTACACGACGATCCCTTTGTATATCCTTTTATGAATTTCACTCAAATAAGCAGGAGTATGGTCTTTTTTATTGCAGGCGAGGACAATAATTTCATGCCCTCTACTCTGCAAAGATTTACTCAGGCGAAAAGAGGCTGTTGCGACCCCTCCCAATCTAGGAGGGAATTGTCTGGTAAGAAATAGAATTTTCACGCGATCACTTCTGACAACCAATCCGATATAATGTTCTTAGGAACCGAAGGTTTTGTTTCTGTTACTAGGTTTGGTAAATCCAATATTTTTGCCAAACTTTTAGCTTCTGACTCAAGTACTCCTGTGTCACGCTTGCCCTTCGCTACCAAGACTAGATCTGCTTTTTGCAAAAAGGCGAGAAATTTGCTACGCGAAAGAATTCCTGTAATATATAGAGAGTCTGGGTAAGAAAGTAACGCGAGTTTTACAGACAGTTTCTGCAAAAAATTTGGTGAGATCACTCCTGCGTGTACCCATAATTTTCCTTGCCGTAAGTAAACACCCATACGTTGCAAGAGATCAGGCAAATGGTGCGACTCATCTAGAATTCCACTAGTCAATACATACGGTTTTCGTTGTGTGACTTTTTGTATATACTTAAATTCATATTCCCCCTGCTCTTCTGACAAGGTTTGTACTGGAGAGTCGATAGTTAGTATAGCAGGGCAGAGAAGTGATGGATAAAAAGCCTGGGTATGCAATTGCACACTGGGGTTGAAACAAGCTGCAAATTGTGAATTT
Organism: Spirochaetota bacterium; assembly: GCA_039028475.1. Taxonomy (GTDB): domain Bacteria; phylum Spirochaetota; class Leptospiria; order Leptospirales; family Leptospiraceae; genus JBCCIA01. Next base: position 12,155 of record JBCCIA010000149.1, read on the forward strand.
TGCAAGACGACTTGTATTGCTTCGGCATTGTTCAAGTGGTAGCTAAAAGAATCTTCATATAGTAAGATCGGAATATGCAAACAATTTATCAATTTAGCAGCAACAGTTGCAGAAAAACCACAACGATATATACCTACACTAAAGAGATGGGTAATTTCTTTTTGCAAAAGAACTTCTTCTAAATAATAGGTTAAAATATGCCTTTGGTTCTTGTGGAAATAATCGTTAGGCAACCACTCAA
>JBCCIA010000150.1:0-12337 GCA_039028475.1 Spirochaetota bacterium
AAAATTGCTTGATTATATGGGGAATTAAAATACTCATGAAGGTGCCGGTTGTTTGATTTTTTTGTGTGATAATTTAATGATCGTACAACCGGTAAGTTTTATTTAAAAAAAGTGCTACTTTATTAATTTAAAGGTATAATCTTTTTTTCAATATTCGTAGTAGCCAAATAGTCTTTAAATAATAAGGCTAATTGACGAGCTAAACCGCATGGAACAGCATTCCCAATTTGCTTAAACTTTGATGATTGAGAGCCATAAAACGAATAGTCTAAGGGAAATGTTTGCAGTAACGCTGCTTCTTCTAAGGTAAGTCTTCTTAATCTTGTAGGTATTTTTACCTCATGAGGTGTCACTTTCCCATCTCGTAGTTTTTTGTGATACGTTTCTACCCAACCTTTTTTCCCTAGATACAACTCATCATTATCTATAATGGGAGTCTTGTTTCCTCCCATCGATGCGGGTAAAGTAGCACTATAACCATCCAATCGAATCGGTCTCCCTAGGCCATTAAACAGCATACCTGCAAATGGTGACTTGCGTAACACAGGTTTGGGAGCGATGGTAATTTTTGCATTGCAGACACTTGTGTTATTCCCGGTTCCAACCCTATCTAAAATCGAAAGTGTCTCTCGAACCGTTCTGGCTTCTTTTCTATAAGGAAGTAACATTTCTTGTAAATTAGGCACAATAAATGGATTCGCCTTGAAACCAATAAAGAAAACTCTTTCTCTTGCCTGAGGTACGGAGAAATCAGCGGCATTTAAAATAATATAATTTACTGAGTAACCAGAGTTTCTCATTTTTTGTAACAATGCATCACGTAAAGGAGACCATTTATGTAAAGAACCCAATGCTTTTACATTTTCCATTAAGAATGCTTTAGGTTTCAAAATGTCTAAGATTTTGGTAAAAGTCCATACATTTTTGCTTCTTTCATCTTGGGGATCCATTTTGCCAGCAACAGAAAAACCCTGACAGGGTGGCCCACCAATCAGAACATCTACTTTTTGTCGTATTTTCTGGATTTCAGGAATATAACTGTGAATATCTCCATGTTTTATATGGTTTCCAATGTTTAACTCATATGTTTTACAAGCATCTTGATCAAAGTCATTTGCCCAAATTATGGAAAACTCCTCTCGTTTAAAACCAAGGTCTAGCCCACCAGCTCCCGAATATAAAGAAACAACACGATTCATTTAACCTATACCATATAAAATCCTATTCCACGATCAACTAAAAAAACAGTAGACAAACTTTTTACTATTCTAAAGTATATCCCTACTATCTATAAATTTAGATGTGATTTGAAAAGAAGGTGTTTTCACACTATGTGAAAAAGCTCTCCGTTCGGCTCTAGCCGGCCAGCTTACCCCGAACGGAGAAACCCACCCATAAGGATGTAGAAAAAGTCTGTGTACACGCCAACCAGCGTCAACTCTTTTCCTCCATCCCTGGGTAAACTATATTTTAACAATTAGGAGAACCCTATGGAATCGATAGAAGAAGACTACAAAGCTTTATTTGATCGAATGGAAGTGTTGATCGACAAGCTCTACAACAAGAGAAAAGTCTACCGCCAAAAACGCCGCAAGCATTACCACAAGCTGTTACACCAACAGCTCAAGTTTTTGCGTGCGCAGTTAGAGTAGGGAAAACCATTTCTTTAGAGCTAGGCTTTGTCCTAGCTTTAAAGAAGTATCTCCATCATTCAAAAAAGTAATTGGCAGTAATATACTTATCGTAGACTTTTGGGCTATTCATGTGCCTTTATAGAATAGTTTTTCTATTACTCTCTTTTGTCGTATCCTGTAAGGATTTTAAAACAAAGACTACCCCCAAAGCGATAAAAGGTGTTTTAGACCTACGTGGACATGATTTCCACAAAAATCCAATCATTAAGCTCGATGGGGAATGGGAGTTTTACTGGAAACAGTTCTGTAGTGAGAAGTTCAGTGCTCCAGGAAAATTTTGTGGCAAGGAGAAACCAGAACTTATTAAGGTTCCTGCTCCTTGGAATGATTACATACTTCGACAAACTCAGCAAACAAAAACGAAGCCAGTTGGAGGTAAGGGCTATGCAACCTATCGTTTACAAGTTTGGACAAACAACTCTTTACAACTACCAGCAATTAAAATGAATTCGGTTGGATCTGCTTATGAATTGTGGGTGAATGGTGAATTCATAGGGAGTGGGGGAAAGGTTGCTAAGAACGAAAGAACATCGTATCCAGGAGAAAACCATTTACTCTATTACCCGTTAAGCAAAAGACAACCTGCCATTCAAAAATGGAATATAATATTTAAAATTTCTAACTACCACCATAAAATCGGTGGCCTTAGGGCTGCTCCAAGTTTTGGAGAAATGAAACAGCTAGCATGGTTGTATTCTTTGAATATTGCGAAAGACGTATTTCTTTTTGGTTCCATCTTAATTATGGGACTCTACCACCTTGGCTTATATTCTATACGCAGGAAAGAGAAAGCAGCTCTATGGTTTGGAATTTATTGTCTAATGATCGCTTTAAGAATTCCTTTAACGGGAGATGAGTATCTGGGTCTATTTTTCCCATCACTCGTAAAAGTATTTTTATTCGTTGAATACTTTGAGTTTGCACTATTAGTTCCTGTATTTGCTTTATTTGTATACTCCCTATTTCCAAGAGACATTTCTGAGAAAGCTGTAAAAATATTTATTTTTTCGGGAATAGTTCTTACCCTGCCTGTTCTTCTTTTACCCTCTTATTACTATACCCAGTTTCTTACTTTGATTCAGACGTATATACTTATTGCCGGTATCTATGCTTTATATGTACTCTTTACATTGGTCCAAAAGGACCGAAGGGGAGCACGGATATTTTTAGTAGGATGGGCTATCTTTTTTGCTACAATTTTCAATGATATTTTATACTACCAATCGATGTACGAATCTTTTCTCTTGATTCCCTTTGGTCTTTTTGTATTTATTTTTTCTCAGGCTGTTGTACTATCCATGCGGTTTTCCAGTGCATTGAATGATGTCGAGGATCTATCCAATAATCTGGAGAAGAAGGTCGAAACGCGAACCCTTGAGTTAGAGCGTTCTAAAAAAGAAGTCGAAGCACTGAACCATTTTACCTACCTCATCAATTCTAAATCGAACCTCAACGAAATTTTTATTGAGATATCAAAATACTTTTACAATGCCTATGGAATCCAAGGAACCTGGCTGTTTCTCCCTGACAAAAATAATGATTTTTTGTATGCATACAAGGCTTATAGTTATCACAAACTCTCGGAAGAAAAATACCAGTATCTGATGAATAAAAGAGTCCCTTTAGACAAAGAAGGGGGAATGCTGTATTTAGTCTATAAGAGGTTAAAGTCGTTTTACCTGCACAGAATTCGCAAATTTCAATTTTCAATTGATGAAGAATTTGTGAAAAAGCTGGGAATACAATCCTTTCTACATGTTCCCCTACAGGCTAAAGGTAGCTGTGTAGGGATATACTCTTTTGCCAATATATCAAAGGCTATGAAATTGACAAAGCCGCAGATTCGAGAAATAACTGTCCTCTGTAACCAAGTTTCTGGTGTGATTGAAACCGCTCATCTGTTACAAAATGTAGAGGACAGAGAAAAAGAAATCTACCTTCTCAATGAAATATCTAAATCGGCTAATTCCAATCTTGACCTACACGCTATTGTCACCGAAAGTATGAAACATATCAGAGAACAATTCGATATTGATATTTATTTTCTGTCTTTGGTAGACAAGGCACGTTTAGAAATAAAAACAGTTGTGGTTCCAGAACACCTGCAACTTGCCAAAGAAAACAGTTCTCGTATACTGCAAGATCTAGTTCTACCTCTCTATGATAAAGAACATGTAATGGGCTACGTATACCAAGCGCGAGAGAGCCTGTATACCAGAGAACTTAACGAAGCAACCCATAAAACCGAAAAGGCAATTATAGATTTGTATCGTCTGAAGTCTTACTTATGTGTGCCTGTATTTCATGCGGGTGAGATCATTGGTTTTTTGGGATTTTCCAATTATGACAGGACTATGGATCTAGAGCCATCCCAGATACAGTTTTTAGAACAGGTTGCATTACAAATAGGTAGTGCTATCTACAATTCTGAGCTGTACAACCTATCCCAAGAACAAAAGAATAAAACCGAAGAGCTAAATGGCTTGATCAAGAAAATCAATGAAAGCTCAGATCTGGAAAAGATCATGAAGTTAGTTTTGGAATATGTCAAGGAGAAATACAAGTTTCCCTACTATAGTTTATTTGTTCTGAACCCTGGAGAAAGGCTCTTGAAGTTTGCAACAGCAGAACTCCCGGAATACGTAACAGAAAAAGAAAAAGATATGATACGAAATTCATCTTTTTCTATGGATACACATATACATAAACAGGAAAGCATCCATGCAAGGTCTATCCAAAACAAGGAGCCTCTATTTATCCTTGATGCAGAAAAGGAAATTAAGACAGAAGGGGGAAGACGGCTACTAAAGATATTAAAACACAAGTCCTTCATTACGATTCCTATTTTTATACAGAATACGACCATAGGCACCTTGGATTTTATAAGTAGCGAGATTCTAGAGTTGACTTCTTCTCAGATCACGGAATTGACGATTCTGGCCGATCAACTATCAGGAGTCATACAAGGCTCTCTGTTATATAAGGAAATAGCGGAAGAGAAGGAAAAAGCACTCCTAGCCAGGTTAGAAGCCGATGCCAAAAGGGAAGAGGCTGATCTGGCAAAGCAGGAGATTGCATTTTTAAATGATTTTGCTAGGCTTATCAATTCTGCACAATTTTTAGAAGAAGTGTTTCATCATGGCGTACTAAACCTTAGAGCAAAGTTGGGGGCTAATCTTTATTTTCTACAGCTTGTGGACAAAGGTAAAGAAGAACTTTTTACGAGATGTCTTTCTGCTCAAGTTTCGGATGATTCCTACTATTCTTCCTTGCTCCAGACTCGTTTTCCTTTACAAGAGGAGTCAGGAAGTTCGTTTATAACCTATAAAAGAAAGAAAACCCTCTATTTAAAGGAAAGTAAAATGCTCCCTGAAGAGAAACTTACCAGGAATGATAGAGAGTTTAAAGAATACTTTCAGGTTACTTCTATATTACAAATACCTCTTATTGTAAATACAGAAGTGATAGGTATTATGCACATCAATCAGACCGGAGGCATGCGGACATTCTCTAAAAAAGAAATTGCATTCGTAGAATCTTTATGTGAGCAAATTGCTATTGCTGTTCATAAATCGCATCTCTATGAAATTGCCGAAAAAGAACGTAAGAATACAGAAAAACAAAAGCGAGAAACGGAAGAGTTAAACCAACTCATCAAAAGTTTGAACCAAGAATTAGACTTAAAAGTCATCATGCAAAAAGTAAAAAAGTATATACAGGAAAAGTTTGGTTTTAATTACTACGCTCTTTACAAAGTAAATTCTGATAAAACTCATTTAGATTTATTGGAGCTAAAGGCGCCTGACTTTCTTACTTTGGCTGATCATAAGACTATTTCAGATTTTAAGATTCCTATCGGTATGGAGTCAGGTACCCATAGTTATGTATTTAAGAAAAAACAAATTACCCACTTACCAAGAATCAAAAAATCTCTACTTCTAAAGCGAACGACAAAAGAGGAACAATTTATTATAGAGAAGTGCAGAATTAAATCCTTTATCATGATTCCTTTGATCTTAAATGAGGAAGTGATTGGAATATTAGATTTTAGCAATCCGAATGAAACAGTAAATGTATCCAAAGAAGACATTACCAGGTTCTCTATTTTGGGAGAACAACTCGCCGGTATTATATATGGTTCGAATCTATACCAACAGGTTCAGGAAGAAAAATCCAAATCAGAAAAACTACTACTCAATATCCTTCCTAGAGATATCGCAAATGAATTGAAAGAAAAAGGAGCTTCTGAACCAATCCAATTTGATTCCGTAAGCGTTATGTTTACCGATTTCAAAGGCTTTACCCAAATAGCAGAAACTTTGACTCCCAAAGAATTGGTAAAAGATCTAGACGCCTGTTTTGTCCAGTTTGATAAAATCAGTGAAAGATACAACCTGGAAAAACTAAAGACCATTGGTGATAGCTATATGTGTGCCGGTGGGATTCCGAGGGTTAACCCGACACATGCTGTAGACTGTGCAATGGCTGCGATAGAAATTCAGGATTTTATGAATATTATGAAGAAACTGAAAACAGAAAAAGGTTTTCCTTACTGGGAAATTAGACTTGGAATTCATACAGGACCTTTAGTTGCAGGAGTAATCGGTGAGAAAAAATTTGCTTATGATGTTTGGGGCGATACAGTAAATACTGCGAGTCGAATGGAATCAAGCGGAACTCCAGGAAAGATAAATATCAGTGGAGCCACATACGATTTTGTGAAGGATATATTTGAATGTGAATATAGAGGAAAGGTTAGAGCAAAAAACAAAGGAGAAGTGGACATGCACTACCTCTACAGTTTAAAGCCTGAATTTTCCAAAGATGAACAAGGTAGAGTGCCCAACGGTGAGTTCTGGAAATTTTATGGGGGCTTTTCGATTTAGGCTTTTTGTTTCTAGTGAAACGTAGGAAGAATTTGTCAAAAGTCGATTACAAACCTTCTCTGGGTGTTTTGGCAAAGGTGATATTGAAAAAATGAAAACAGAAAATGCTGGTAGGTTCAAAAAGTAAAAAATCTCTTTACAAAATTGTCTAAAAATGTTATACTAGACAAGTAGATAAAAAAAATGGACATAAACCTTCCAGCAAACCACCAACAGGAACACAATTCCACAGTACACTACCATGGTCATGGAGTATTGGAAAACGCTGCCTCGCATGATTCCATTTCTCATGTAATGGGGCATGAATTGGTACATGTAGGTGAATTGAAGCAGGAGGCTTTCCTACTAGGTGGTAACCTAAAGTACCTCGATATAGAGTTGGGCTATGAATTCCGCGATGGCAAAGTCGTTGCCGTAAGTGGAGAAACCACGGGAATCATCGAGGAAATACGCCAAACTTCCTCAGCAAAAGCCAAACAAGGTGACTCAATTTTAGAAATCTCTATTCAGGGCAGTACATTCTCCAAAAAATTAGACGCAGAGGATAAAAATACCGAGAACGTCTTACAACTTGTAAAATCGCGCTTACAGAATTTAAAGAAAGAGCAACTCATTCCGTCCCCTTATGCACTGCCAGGGCAGCAGAATGTAGCAGGACGCATACAGGCGTTGGAAGTACAGAAACAAGCCTTAGAGCTATCTTTGGAAAAATAGAATTATTTTTTCCCTTACTACAAATCTTTTATTTTGCACCACAATCGATTGACAAAATTCTAGTAATAATTAAACTTTTCTCTTAGAGAATTACCTATGATATTTGCCCTTAGTCCCTCTCTATTGCAAAAACATACAGAATTAGCAAAAGAGCGAATCGAATACTATCCTATCTACAAAGAGTTGCTGCAAACGCAGAAAAATCAAGTAGTAGATTCTTTTGACGCACAAAATATCTTGCAAAATACCCTGGCTAGCTACTTCATCCTGACGCATTCCTACCAGTCTTTTTTGTATTATGGAGAAGAGCAGATTTTTTCGATGGGTCTAGATATTATTGAGGAAAGTTGGTTAGTGGAAGCCTTACATTCCTTAGATTCCAAGCAGGAAGAAGGGGAAAGCCAGGAAAAGCACGAAAATTTTATCACTTTGAAAGAAATCGAATATTCCAGGCAGAGGTTTCGAGTATTTTCCTATTCGACATTTATCGGTGAAAGTTCGTGTACCTTAGCAATCGTAATACCAGTAGATATCATACCCAATTTGTATGAAATCCAACCCATTCTAAAAATTGTAGAGCAATACTACCAGTACTTACCATCGCGGCTAGTAGAAGACTATCCAGGTGTATTTGCAGACTTTATTTCTTTGTTGAAAAAGAAGGTAAATGATAGTTTTCGGCGAGGCGAGTCTCATGGAATTATCAGTAAATTCAAATTGCAAAATATTAAACCGTATTATGGGGTTATGGGAGAAGAAACAACAGGAATTGTCTTAGACTATATCAAATCCAGTGTCAAAGGTCGCTTAAAAGATGATGACTTGTTACTACGACCTGATCAAAGAACCATTATCACCTATTCACCAAACTGCGATGAGCAAATTATTAAAAAGCGCTTTGAATCACTTTTTTTCCAATACCAATACCTTATCATTAACTACAAAGTGTCTTACTTAAATGTAGAATCTCCCATAGAAGATGAAATGGCATTTTGGCAACAGTTGGAAGAGTTGTGAAATCCTATAGTCTAAACAGTCAAAGGCTCTTCCATAACATATTCGCACGTTTGCACCAGTACCATGACTTCATGCAAATAAAGCCTGCCTTACTCGCTTATTCTGGGGGGAAAGATTCTACTATACTATTGCATTTCTATGCCTTTCTTTTCCAACAAGACCTGATCCCAAAACCTGCTGTTTTCCATATGAATCATATGATCCGAGAAAATTACCAGCAAGAAGAATCGATCCTAAACTATTTACAACAAGAGTTTTCATTCCTTCTCTTTGCAAAAAAAAAAATATTCCTCGGCTTTCCCTTCGCATAAAAAGAAGCCATGAAGACTCTGCGAGAATATTTCGTTACCACGAACTCCGTCGAATTTGTCTACGACATGATTTTTACTGTGCAACTGGTCACCACAGCAAAGATTATATTGAATCTCTACTGATAAACCTAATACGAGGAGCAGGACCCAGCGCCTTGCAAACTTTAAAACCCATATACCAAAATGTATTTCGACCTTTACTGTATATGTCGGAAGCAGAACGCAATACATTTCTGCAAGAAAACCATGTGCCAATCTTTGAAGATGAATCGAATGCAGAAGAGAAATACTTGCGCAACCGCCTACGTAAAAATGTAATACCACATTTGTACCAGGAAGGTTTAGACCCTGGTAAGGTTTACTTCAACTTTCATGAGGAAGGTTTAGGTCTAGATTTGCAAGAAAGTAGCCAGCCTTTTTTGCAAATCCACAAAGCAAGTCTGATAACATCTTCTCTAGGGAAATTAAAAGATCTTCTAGATGCAAATATTTCTCTCTTATCTTTATATCCTTTAGGCAAGAAATTCTTTTTACATTTAGCGGAGAAAATACGGTATGGAGGTGCCTTTACTATGGAGAATCGCCAACTTATTTTCTGGAGAGCTTATTCTTCTGATCTATACCTCATTCCTCGTAATTCACCATGCTTACAGGCACCTCGTATGCTAGAGCAGTCAGGCTCGCATTTGTTAGTTTGGAACCAACAAAAAAGGGAATATAGCAAAGAATATTCTCTACAGATCTATGAAAAAGGTTTGAAAATAAAAGTAGCTGGTATGCATAAAAGAGTGAAAGAGCTTATGCGAGAAAGGGAGATTCCCATCCCAGTGCGTAAGAACATACCTATCCTGCTTGGTAAAGATTCTATACCTGTATCTATTTTGTTCTCTTTTTGGAAAGAAAAGTTAACGGACTTTCCTAGATTATGAATTGCGGATATGTTCCATTGCTGTTTGGATTTTTTGAAAAGTTTCTGGGTTGCCTCCTTTGTCAGGGTGGTGCTTCTTAACAAGGATACGGTAGCGTTTTTCGATTTCTTCAGTAGAAGCATCTTCTGGTAAGCCTAAAACTTGTAACGAAGGGTTACGTTCTTGGTAGCTTTTCCATTGCATCCAAAAGCTCTTCAATAACTCTTCGACATCATCCTCTGTTGTTTTTTGTAAGTTCTGTAGATCCAAATAGTAATCTTTTAAGGGATCTGATTTTACTAGATTATCAATATTTCTAGTAAAAGTCAGGCTATGCAATTGTATCTTTAGACAGTGGATTTCTAACGTTTCTGCTTTATGTGTTTCTAAGTGATCTTTCAACTTGTACAAAACGTGGAATAGCAAGAAATGCGTCTGGAACATAGTGAAGTTTTCTGCTAAAGAGTCGGTAGTAAAACCACAGTTTTCTTCTGTAGCTAGTTCTTTGAGTAAGTTGTATTCGCTAATACCAGAGGGAAATCTTCTGAGAATCTCTACAATAGTAGTATATAGGCTGCCCAATTCCTCAGAAGAATACATTTAACTCCCAATCTACTGCCAGTGAAGTTACAGTCCAATATTTTTTATTCGACAAGATACCAAATGACTTGCTTTTTTTTACGAGCTAGCCATTGTTTTCTTAGGTACAATATATGAGAAAGATAATTTTGTTTTGTTTTGTCATGGGATTTGCATTCGCTAGTTGCAGTAGCACGGAAACAAAAGAGATAGATGCTCCCGTCCAAGATGGGGTGAAGAAAACAGTCGCTGAGGAAGCGAATGCAAAGGATAAATCGGAAGAGAAGAAACCTTCTGTTAAAAACTAAATCAGAAAAGAGAAAGCACCGGTATTCGCTTAGGAATACCGGAAATGGCACATTTACCGAGTACTTCGACAGTTGAGGGCAATTTGCCCTGTACGAGTGATCTCCAAAATACCAAATTTTTTCATCATGCGTATGAAGGCGTTAACTTCTCTTGCATTGCCGGAAAATTCAGCCATGAGATTTTCTTCTGTCATATCTAGTATATTCGCTTTAAAAACATCGCAGATGGATATGGCTTCTTGCCTATTATCATCCGTAGTGGCTACTAAAATCAGTAATAATTCTCTTGTAATAGAACTTGTATAAGGAATATCAGTGATTTGCAAGACATCCGGTAGTTTGCGCAATTGGTTTTTTACCTGTTCGATGACCGTATCATTGCCTTTGAGCACAATTGTCATACTAGAAATTTCAGGGTCGTCTGTTTCACCTACTGCGATAGAGTTTATATTATACCCTCTTCTTGCAAAAAGACCAGATACATGGCTCATGACACCGGGGTGGTTGTTTACAAATATGCTCAATGTATGTTTCATTTTTTCTTCAATGTCTCCAGGTCTTTGAATTCGATCATTTCTTTCTGTGATTGCCCAGCGGGGATCATAGGGAATACCTTTTCTTCAGCAGGCACAATTACTTCTAACACAGCTGACTTGTCGTCTTTTAATAGAAATTCTATACCTTGTTCCACTTGCTCTTTTTTGGAAATTGACAGAGAAGGAATATCGTAGGCTTCGCCAATTTTGGTAAAGCTAGGGTTGTACTGCCATTCCGACTGTGAAAATCTTTCTTCAAAGAATAGTTCTTGCCATTGGCGTACCATTCCCAGAAAACTATTGTTGAAGATAACTAATTTCACACCAATATCGTACATGGTCATGGTAGCCAGCTCCTGGATGTTCATCTGTATAGAACCATCTCCCGAGATGCAGATTACCGTTTTATTGGGTCTAGCTACCTTGGCACCGATGGCAGCTGGAAGTCCATACCCCATAGTTCCCAAACCACCTGAAGTCAACCAACAATTTGGTTCATTGAATAAGTAGTACTGTGCAGTCCACATTTGGTGCTGTCCGACATCTGTGGAAACTATTGCATTGCCTTTGGTGGCTGTGTGCAATTTTTCAATAAAATACTGTGGTTTGATAGTGTCACCGCTATTGTCGTATTCTAAAGGGTGTAATTTCTTGAGTTCTTGTATGTGGCTTGTCCATTCCTTACGCTCTTTCTTTTTGATATATGGTAGGAGGGCTTGTAGCACATCACGCAGATCGCCATGTAGTAGGTGGTCTACTTCTATACGCTTGTTAAACTCGGAAGAGTCGATATCAACATGCGCCCGTACAGCATTTTCAGCAAACGCACCTATTTTTGCGACTCTATCGTCAAACCTAGCTCCTAGATTCAAGAGAAAGTCACATTCAATAATTGCTTTATTGGCATAGGCTGTGCCATGCATTCCCAACATACCTACCGATAATTCGTGCATCCCTGGAAAGGCTCCCAGACCCATCAAAGTCATAGTAACAGGGATCTGGTTTGTTTCCGCTAACTCTTTAATTTCTGCGTGTGCTCCTGAATTGATAGCACCTCCACCGACGTAGAGAAGCGGCCTTTTGGCTTCATTTAAGGCTTTGGCAAAACTTTCGATGTCCCCTTCAATACTAGGTTTGCTGTAATGGTGGACTGCAATTTTTAGATCCTTTGATTTGTGAATAGCTGTTGTTAGGTTTTGCACATCTTTAGGAAAATCTAGCAGAACGGGTCCAGGTCTTCCACCAAGGCTTATACGGTAGGCTTCTTCAAATACACGCGCTAGGTCATCGGGACTTTTGATGAAGGTGTCGGCGATGTAGAATGTCTTGTCATCCGGGCTCCAGCAGGGACCGTTGGTGCACATGAGCCCCTCTTCGACGCGCG
>JBCCIA010000151.1:0-12314 GCA_039028475.1 Spirochaetota bacterium
ATGCAGACTGTGAGACGGTCCAAGAGACCTTTTAAATCGAAATCATCTGTGTGTTCGAGTTCCATGATAGGAACCTCCTTTCCTTGGTTTTCAAAAAATTTAGAGAGAACCACAGGAGTACACATAAAGACTTGACGATAAAGGAACTATCGTATAATCTAAAGATGCACCCTTGTGGTGTGGTTTCTCAGTCCGGGAAAAGTTTGACGGCAATGACCGGGCTGAGAGCTTTTCGCATAGCACCCTTACAAAAAAGGGCATAGGGATACTGTAAAAAGGAAGGGAAAATTTGTCTACTATTTTTTTGGTAATTATTATTAACTTTATCGTTGATAGACAGAGAGAAAAAAGGCAAAAATTTTTATCTCATCATATTTCTGCTGTATCCTTTTCTTCTCACAGGACACTACTCCTCTACTATGAGTCAGTCCAACTTCCGACTGGAGCAAGAAGTTGTTATAGACTCGGCCTAGCGCACCCATAAGCACCACCTCCAGGTGTTTCTAGACGAATTCGCGTATTTATGTCCATAGCCAGTTGTACTTTTGCAGGTAAAAACTGGTGTGTACCGTCAGCAGCAATATATATATTTCTCCCACGGCTAGCATCTCCACCACCATGCAAACCGATAGGAGAAAAAACACGCCTTTCTGTTAAAAGACTCAAAGTAACGCTCTGCAAGAACTCAATTTCCCGAATCAAACCATCTCCACCAGCAAACAGTCCCTTGCCACCCGAACCTCTACGTAGCGAAAATTCGTGCAATAAAACGGGATAGCGGTATTCCAAGACCTCCGGATCGGTAATTCGCGTATTTGTCATATGGGTATGGACTCCATCCGCACCAGCAAAACCTTCGCCAGCTCCACTCCCCCCGCCAATTGTTTCATAATACCCAAAATCAGCATTGCCAAAAATCAAATTGTTCATACAACCACAAGAGTTGGCCGCAGCGGAAAAGGCTTGCAAAATCACATCGACAACCCTCTGAGAAGTGGTAACATTGCCTCCCACTACGGCATTTGTACTACCAGGGGTAAATAGAGTATTTTCCCCAAAAACAACTTGGATTGGCTGCAAAAACCCATCGTTTAGTGGTAGATTTTGTGCAACTAAACAGCGAATTGCATAGACAATGCAAGAATATGTTACAGCCTGCGGTATATTTTGATTGGTAAAACTAAGCATCCCGGAGTGGGAAAAATCAAATACAGCAGTCCCTAAGTTTCTATCTACCCGAATTCTTACATCAATTGCAATACCATCATCCAAAAAGTCTTTTGCATGGTATTCGATTGCTTGAAGGTTGGTGAAAAAGTCTCTAACCGCATCTTCACTGACTTGTTTTATTTTTTGAGCCGCCTCTTGTAAAACCTTACTATCATAATTTTGCATAGCGTCTACTAGTAAGGAGATACCTTTTTGGTTCGCAGCCATTTGGGCTTGTAAGTCGGTCAAATTATCAGAAATGTTCCGAGCACCTGCTTTGGTAAGAATACCGCGAACTATATCTTCTTGAAAACTGCCAGCTTCTACAATACGCAAACCAGCAAATAAAGCCCCCTCTTCATCGATACGATGCGAGAATGGTGGCATAGAACCAGGGGTATTTCCCCCTATGTCAGCATGGTGTCCACGACTAGCCACAAAGAACTGTAACTCTCCCTGCGCAAAACAGGGAGTGACAACGGTCAAATCGGGTAGATGGGAACCACCTTCCAGCGGGCTATTCGTTAAGAAAACGTCTCCCATCGCGATTTCAGGATATTTTTCTATGATCTTTTTCACGGTGAACCCCATCGAGCCTAAGTGAACAGGAATATGAGGAGCGTTGGCAATCAGACTTCCCTGCTTAGAGAACACAGCACAGGAGAAATCTAGCCTTTCTTTTATATTAGTAGAAACAGATGTTTTTTGTAAAACCTTACCCATCTGTACGGCAATAGAGGTGTACAAATTATGAAATACAGCGAGTTGGATCGGGTCTAAGATAACTTTTGCCTTTGCTGATTTTTCTTCTGCTACGATGGTGATTATAAGGTCTCCGTAAGCGTTTATCTTTCCCGTACATAGGGGTTCTAGTAAAATGGTAGTCCCTTGGTTCAAGAGGATTGCTGGACCAGAAATTTGGCAACTCGCATACAGTTCTTCCATTTGGTAAATAGGAGTTTTTTGGCAACCACCTGCAAAATAGACATTGCAATATTCCTTTGCTTTGCTAGGGGAAGGAATCGAAGAAATCTCTTTTCTCTCTACTGTCTCGATATAAAAGGTAGCTTTTACCTTTAGCTGTGCAATCAGAATTTGTTTCTGTTGCAAAAATCCAAAATACTCCAGATGTTTCTCTTCGAAAGCAGCCAATAAAAGTTCAGGATCCACATAAGGTAGCAAAAATGTATTTTCTGTATTTTCATACTTTACCTCTGCAAAGTGCTGTAACTCTAAACGGCTCGGAATAGAGCTAGGAGTATCCTTTTTGGCTTTCTCTTCTAGCTGGAAAAAAATACTCTGAATCTCTTGTGGAGCAGCGGATCGTAGAGGTAAAGAGACAAAATGGCTTTTTTCACGGATGATATTTGCTTGGCTCATGCCATAAGCAGAAAGAATACCCGAATCTTTATGGATAAAAACTTCTTCGATTCCAAGCTTTCTTGCCAGCGAACAGGCATGCTGTGGACCAGCTCCTCCAAAGGCTACCAATTGGTGTGCTTTGGTATCATAACCCCTCTCTAACGAAACCTCCAGAATGGGTTTACTCATATTTGTGTTGGCAACTTCTAAAAACCCCAGTGCGACTTCCTCTGGACTGAGTGTTGGCAGCTGCTTCTGCTGCAAGTCTTGGTTGATTTTCTCTGTTAGTTTTGAAAAAGCAAGATCCACTTCTTCCTTGCCTAAAGGAAGGTCCCCTGTTGGGCCAAAGATACTAGGAAAATGATGTGGTTGGATTCGGCCTAAAAATAAATTCGCATCCGTAACACTCAAATGGCCATTCTTACGGTAGCATACAGGGCCTGGGTGAGAACCAGAACTTTCAGGACCAACTTGGAATATACCAAATTTGTAGAATAGACGGGAACCTCCACCGGCAGCTACCGTTAAAACATCAACTTGGGGCCGAATGATACGGACTCCAGAGATCTGGTTCTCATACGAAACTTCCAAATCGCCCGAAAAACGTGATACATCGGTACTGGTTCCCCCCATATCAAACCCAATCAATGGCTTACTTTGGAAAACACTCGCATATCCAACAACACCCCCTGCAGGGCCTGATAAAATACTATTGCAACCGCGAAACTGTTCTGTTTCGGTCAACCCTCCGTTGGATTGCATAAAGAGCAACTCTACACCTGCAAGATTGTCTACGAAATGATTTTTAAAACGAGAAACGTATTCTTGGATCTTTGGGTGTAAATAAGCGTCGACTACTGTTGTATCTCCACGCTCGACAATTTTCTGCTGTGGCATAACTTCCGAAGAGAGAGATATAGTACGAAAGCCCATTTCCAAAGCAATTTCACGAAGTGCCTGTTCATGCTCTGGGTAGATATAAGAATGCATAAAAACGACTGCAAGTCCCTCGATACCATTTTGCTTAAGCAATGAGAGCTTTTCTTTTGCTTCTTGTCTATCGAGAGGGGTTATAACTTCGAATTTCCCTTGGTAGTGCAAAACTCTTTCATCAATCTCTACTACCGTTTGGTAGCAATGTTTGTTTTTAGAAATAGCAAGAGCAAATAAGTCTTGCCGTTCTTGGTAACCGATCTCCAATATATCAGCAAAACCTTTACTAATCACCAATGCAACTTTACTTCCCTTCTTTTCTAACAAAGCATTTGTTGCTACAGTTGTCCCCATGCGGATAGAGGTAATTTTATCAATGGGAAGTTTTTCCGAACGTTCGATCGCAACACCAATAATTTCTTGTAAAAGGCGCCTGATACCCTCGGAGGGAGCATCTACATAATTTTGTGGGTCTTCGGATAAAAGCTTACAACGGTATTCTTGTCCCTGGCAAGTCGCATAGATATCCGTAAAGGTTCCTCCGCGGTCAATAGCAAAGCGAATCATGAGCTACTCCTGCAAAAACAATCAGGTCTTACACTGTGGTGGTGTTTCAAACTTGTGCACAATACTCTTGTAAAAAACTCTTCACTAACTGAGCATCTGCACCAGAACGATACATATTCTCACTAAGGTAACGCTTGAATTGTTTTGCTCCAGGAACACCATGAAAAAGTCCCATTGTATGCCGTAAGATCTGGTTTATCTTACCACCTTGCCTGGTATGTTGCTGTATATAGGGAATTAAGGCTTCTAAAACTCCAGCTCTGGTAATGGCTCGAGGGTTTTCCCCAAAAAACATAGAATCTACCTCATGAAACAAAAACGGGTTTTCATAGGCAGCCCGCCCGATCATTACAGAATCTACCTGTTGCAACGCTTCACGGGCAAAAGCGACCTCTCGTATTCCACCATTCAGCTCTATTTGCAAGTGAGGAAAGTCCTTTTTCAGTTGGTAGACATCTTCATAACGTAAGGGAGGGATTTTACGGTTTTCAGCAGGAGAGAGACCCTGTAAAATAGCTATTCTAGCATGTACAATGAAGTGTTGGCAACCAGCAGCTGCATTGATACGAACAAATTCATGTAGGTCTTCGTAGGTCTCTTTGCCATCAATACCTATACGAGACTTAATCGTTACAGGTATACTAGCAGCTTGCTGCATTTCGGCAAAACACTCCGCTACCAACTCAGGGGTAGCCATGAGGCAAGCCCCGAAGTTTCCATTTTGCACTCGGTCACTGGGACAGCCTACATTTATATTTACCCCTGTATATCCCTCAGAAGCAGCTATTTTGGTGCATTCCGCCATATCATCTGGTTTATCCCCTCCCAACTGCAAAACTAAAGGAGATTCTTCAGGACTAAAATGTAACAATTTGTCTCGATTGCCTCGTAAAATTGCATTGCAAGTGATCATTTCGGTGTATAGGAGGGTTTTTTTGGTGATTAGGCGCATGAAATAGCGATAGTGCCTATCTGTCCAATCCATCATGGGAGCGATACTAATGGGGTATTTTGCAGTGTACATACGAAAGGCATCCGTCATTTTCACTCAATCAATCAAAATGGCGGCACTCGTCAATCAGTATTTCAAAAGGTAGGTTAGTTTAGGAATGAACTTTTTGCTTTTTCTCCTCTAGTTTCTGGTTCACTCTATCTAAGAGTTCTTTCCAACTACCACCATATTGTTCATAGAGTAAGGTATACTTCTTCTTTTCATTTTCTAATTCTTGAATTGTATATGTATCTAGCTTGTCCATAGAGACCTCTATTCCAATTTTTTCATTTTGCTGTTATGCGTCAAAACTATTTTATTGCTATAAATCATATCTGTATTTCACAAATTGGAAGAGAAAAATAAATTTACAAATAGTTCTACAAAGCAGATACTGGGATATGCTCAAAAAATTCCTCCTTGCTGCTGTCCTACTATTTGTCCTCCTCCTTTTGCACATAGGTATCAGTACAGAAAAAGGTCTAACAATTTCCGAAGTAGCTAAACCTAAGGAACAATTCGACTTCTCAAAAATCACCGAAGAGGCAGCCAACTCCTTGAAGGAATACATAAAAATTCGTAGCATCCGAGGAAACGAAACACAAACAGCAATTTACCTACAGAAAATCTTAGAAAAAGAAGGCATTTCTAGTACGCTCTATGTCCATCCTGAAAATTCCCAGAGAGCGAATCTAGTCGCTGTACTGCCAGGTGCAAAAAAAGGAGACGGAATAATTTTCTGCAACCATATGGATGTAGTAGAAGTAGAGGAGAAGGAATGGAGCCACCCACCATT
Organism: Spirochaetota bacterium; assembly: GCA_039028475.1. Classification (GTDB taxonomy): domain Bacteria; phylum Spirochaetota; class Leptospiria; order Leptospirales; family Leptospiraceae; genus JBCCIA01. Next base: position 5,859 of record JBCCIA010000151.1, read on the forward strand.
TGCCGGAATCCAGATCCAAGACCGTATCTATGGTAGGGGAGCCATAGATATGAAAGGTCTGGGAATTATGCAGTTATATACTTTTATCCTACTAAAACGCTTAGGCATCCAACTAAAGCACGATTTGATGTTCTTAGCCTTAGCAGATGAAGAGTCGCGTTCCAAATACGGTGCCAAGTACATGTTAGAAAAACACCCTGCGATCTTCAAAAACTATAAATACCTCCTAAACGAAGGGGGAACAGGAACGATAGATGTAGCCATCAAAGGTTCTAAAATATTTAATATCCAATACGCAGAAAAGGGAATCTTATGGTTAGATGTACAAGCCAAGGGAAAAACCGGGCATGGTAGCACTCCTCCGCTTCATTATGCCGCAGCAGACCTGGTACAATTTCTACAAGCAGCAAAACGTGCCAACCAAAAGTACACCATTACAGATACAACAGCCGCCTTTTTCTACCAAATGGGATTGGCCAGCCCCTTCCCCAATTCTTTTGTTTTGAAGCGAAATCGGCATCCCCTATTCCAACCTATTTTAGAAAGTGTCATCGCAAAAAATCGCCACCTACGGGCTATGACATCTAATACAGTAAGTATAACGGGAATCCATTCTGAGGCAGTCGGTATCAATGTTATTACCAGAAACGCCACTGCAACACTAGATATTCGCATACTCCCGGGTGTGAATCCACAAAAATACCTAGAGGAATTAACGAGACTAGCCCAAAAATACAATGTCAGTATAAAAGTTAGGCATATGGAACCAGGAACAGTGTCAGATACAAATACAAGCCTTTTTAAAAGTTTGGCAGGCGTCGCACTACAACAAAATCCTGGAGCTATCGTTACTCCCTTTCTCTCTCCTGGAACTACAGATTCTTCCTTTTTCCGCAAACACGACATACAGTGCTACGGTCTCATACCTGCACTCTTGACAGACAAAGAAATCGATGGAATCCACGGAAAAAATGAAAGCATTCGTATCCCACATATAAAGAGTGGTATCAAAATACTTTTTGCAACGATCCAACATTACAACCAATAAAAAAGCTAAGAGGAATATACATGGAAAAATCAAAAACCCCACAAGGTAGCGATAAGAGTTATCATGAATATGCAACAGAAGTAAACATCTTTGTCCAGGAGTACAATACCTTTTGGAAAGGTATCAAAGAAACAGTCATCCAAATATTTTTCCGTTGATACTACCAAAATACTGCTGTTCTCCTTTGAACATAGCTTCTGTTTACTTTAGCATTGCGACAAGCTGAATACACCGCATTTGGTAAGACTCAAAATACAGATCCGCTTAGGGAATGTACTAGTATAGAGAAAGAATTATGTTAGAAAAAATTTTAAAAGGAACTATTTTTGTTAAATTTGGCCTTAGCAAGGATGTCTCTCACTACCTAACAAATATCCTATTGATTTTAGGTATTTTCCTACTCAGCTATATCACCAACTTAATCGTAAAAAAGCTACTGCTAAAATACTTATCCAAATTTGTAAAAAGAACAAAAAATATTTGGGATGATATTTTCTTTCAAAAAAAAGTTTTTCGTTTCATTGCCCATATCGTTCCCATACTAGTCATCTTCTTCAGTGCCGATCTATTTCCCAAGCAAGCTGTCCTTATCCGCAAACTGTGCCGTTTGTACATCTCTGTAGTATTTTTCTTAATTTTAAGTTTTGTACTAGATTCTGTAGAAGCCATTTACCGCAATTATGATGTAGCGAAAGAGAAGCCTATCAAAGGCTATATCCAAATCGGCAAAATCTTTCTTTTTTTGATAGGTTTGATTACAGTGATCAGCCAAGTGATAAACCAATCTCCGTGGCAAATTCTCAGTGGTATCGGTGCTCTAACAGCTATCATTTTACTAGTATTCAAAGACTCTATTTTAGGCTTTGTTGCAGGCGTACAAATTGCGGCGAATCGTCTGGTAAGGATTGGTGATTGGATACAAATGGACAAATACAAAGCGGATGGAGATGTCATTGAAATAACTCTAAATATCATCAAAGTACAGAACTTTGATAAGACAATCACGACAATACCTGTATACGCTTTGATTTCAGAGTCTTTCCGCAACTGGAGAGGGATGCAAGAATCTGGTGGGCGGCGTATCAAAAGAGCGATCCACATAGATATCAAGAGTATCAAATTCTGTTCTGAGCAGATGCTAGACAAATATGCCAAAATAGCGAGAATCCAAGAGTACATACAAAAGAAACGACGAGAACTGCAAGAGGATAGAGCGCAAAAAATAGGAGATACCGATGCAGCTAAACTCAACCATAGACAGCTTACCAATATTGGCACCTTTCGCGCCTATGCTACTGCATACCTCAAAGAGCATCCAGAAATCAACCAAGGCATGACCCTAATGGTTCGACAGCTAGCACCAACCGAACATGGTTTGCCATTGGAGTTTTATGCGTTTTGCAAGGACAAGAATTGGGTGAATTATGAAACCATCCAAGCTGACATTTTCGATCACCTCTTTACAGCAATGCAAGAATTTGAATTGGAAATATACCAATTCCCCAGTGTTAATAACTTTCCTAGCCCTTAAGACGCAATACCTAACAAGATATAGAAATGAGTCTCGTTCCACCTATCATTCTTTCCATCCTCTTGCATATTTCTTTCCTAGTGTTTTTTTGGCAAAGGCAAGAACAGAAGCCTATCCTACCTATCAACAGAGGAAATGTAACTAGACCTATCTCGTTTTCTCTATGGAGCAAACAAGGAGTTACACAAAAGAAAAAGCAGCCAAAACAAAAGCAGTCTAACACGGAAAAGCAAACCAATCAGAAGCCATCCGTACAAGGCAATATCACCCAAGAAATCAGTCGCTTTAAAAACTCTTTGCAATATCCAGAAACTGCCATCGAACAAGGCTTAGAGTCTGAGTGCACTTGGGAAGTAGAAATCAATCCAGAGGGAAAGGCACAAAATGTCCGCACTCTAAAGCCGTGCCTCTACAATATTTTTGAAAGAGAATTTCGTAAGTCCATTCGAACCTGGAAATTCGCACTACAACCAGGAACTCGGTTACAGATTCCAGTCAGTTTTATTTTAGAAAAATGAAAATTCTTTGTCTCACCATTGCCTTAGCCATAGCGCAAACGATGCGCAGCGAGTAACCATTTGACCTCTCCCAAAGCCCTTTCAATTCGCTCCGCAATAGACACTCCCTCTAAGGCTTCTTGTAAAAGAGGAGCTGTATGAGCCGCACATAGGTTTTGCGCGCCCTGCCAGTTTGCTACCAATTCCCCAACCCAATTTTCAAATTCATCTACTGCATCTTTACGCTTCTGCAAAACTAAAGCCAATGTAGGATGAAAATTCAGCACATTCTTGAGACCAACCATCTGCAAAAGTCCGGGTAGCTTGGAAAACATCAAAGTATCATCGACATGTATGGTTTTTGATGCCTTATGGTAGGCGAGTACAGAAGAAAAATGCAGATTTTCATTCTGCGAAATAAAGTCTACTCCCTGCGGGACAGTAAAGGCAAGGTCTTCTGCAAATAGAGCGTGCAACTCTGGAGATTCTGTACGCGGCTTCTCCCACGGAAGTTTAGGTGCACGGGAAATATGCCGAGCTGTTCCATAAAGGGCTGCATTCGGGTATATCTTATGCATATTCTCTACATGAACCGTATGGAAGGGGTGTAGGTGTAGGATTGCTTCCAGACGTTTTCCTCCATCCGTCAATTGATCGACTTTCTCTTTGATGGCAGGTGGTAGTGTACAGGCGTCTAACAATACAAAATTACCGTTCTTGCGTTGTACAAGGGAACAGTGTGTTTTTATATCTACAAAACGATTCAAGTAAAAAAAATCTCGTATATTCCAAAAACCACCATCGATTGCTAGTATCTCATTCAAATCTGAACTCCTTAAGCAATAGCAGTTTATTTTGGCAATCTATAGCTGCAATAAAAGTTTTTTGGCAAAGTCTACTTTAAAAAAAGACTTGTATCCTATGTTCAGTAGGCTTTGATTCAAGGAATTCAATACGTAACCTAAAAACATGAAACTTACAAACTATAAAAAATTCGTACTATTCTCTTTGTTTTTCTTATTTCTATGCATGAGTTGTAAAAAATATTCTGATCAGGATAATTACAATTTGGTCGATACTCTGGAAACATTGCTCACAACAAAGAAAGGAATTCCAGGTACAGAAGCAACCCCAATCATGTCTCGCCGCGCAGAGATCAACAGGCGCTTACCTGCAAATATCACTTGGCTGGATCAAACCTGGAGTTGGGAAAATGTAGATATGCAAAAGTACAAGGGAGGAGTTGTGGGAGCGATACTTACACAAGCTCAGAAGCACGCAAAAACATTAGCAACACAAGGTTTCTTGCTTGCAGGAACTGATTTTTTTGCCATTCCACAGTATGAATTGGAAGGTAAAACCAAACAAGTCGGTTGGTATAGAAAAACAAAACTCAAATACGATAAAACAACACAATCTAGTGTAAAGCAGGATCCCATCAACGCAAATGCAGAGCAAATTATCTATCGTCGTTCTTATGTGAAAAAAGAAGGAGGTGGTGTGTTATTTGCTTCGTACCGCTTTAGCAAAGCCAAACAATACCTATATGTAGAATTTATGTACAGTGACTTTAATTCTGACTTCGATACTTTCACAGAATATTACTTCAAAGAAAAGCTAATTACTGAATGAAAATAGAAATTTTTTTAATCTAATTTCTCACTTTTTCCCATTAAAACTGTCTTATCCTACAAGTTAGGACGACTTAGAGCGAAAATTCTCGTATAATACGAGCATAGAATCTAATTTTTTTTGGAGATTTTTTATGCGCATCATAAAGAGAATCAGCTCTATATTCCTTCTACTTATCATTTTGACTTGTAATACAACTGAAGAAGAAGACCTCACTCCTTTACTAGCTTTTTTTGCCTTTCAGCAGCAAGCAGCTAGTGCAAGCAGTTCTTCGGCAACTGGGAATACTTACGAGTCAATACAGACCTATTATTCCACTATGACAAATCTACATGTAGAAGTAGTTTATGAGTCTGATGTAGAACCCTATGCAGGTACATTTACCTTACCAAGCACAACACCAGGTTCTTTTGAAACAAAGTTTGTTTGGAATATCTTAGAAGATAATTTAACGGAAATGTTCAAAAACCGCGATACCAGTGTTACTATGGATGTTCCCAAAACTACCGACTCTATGACTTCTATTTCTTCCCAAGGAAAATCTATCTGGACAATTTCTGATATCAAATCATTAGCAAGTACCTACCGGCAAAACACATCCACAGAAACCGATAGCTATTTCTTTATTGCATTCGTCGATGGTTACTACAGTTCAGATGGCAGCAATGCAGAAACAGGTGTAATCGGTGTAAGTATCACTGGCACACCGTATATCGCAATATTCAAACAAGTAGTAGACTCTACTGGAGATTCCACTACCATCGAAGGACAAGCCACGCGCGTCTATGTCGAACAAGCCACACTCATACATGAAATGGGACATGCTCTGGGCCTTGTCAATAATGGAGTTTCTATGGTATCGGATCACGAAGATACAGATAACAACAAGCATTGTTCCAATACAACCTGCGTCATGTACTATGCAAATACAGGAACGAGTGCTCTAGTGACTTTTCTCAAAAGTTATATATCTTCAGGCAGCACCGTGATGTTGAAATCTAATTGCTTGGAGGATACACAAAGCTATAAGCCCTAAGGGTTCATCTTATTCAGTTGTTGTTTGCGATAACTGCCAGGGGTTACACCAGTAGTTTGCACAAAGTTCTTATAAAAAGACGATTTGCTTTTGAAACCTACTGAGAAAGCAATATCCAATACGGATAAAGGAGGCTCTTGTAATAGTAATTCTTTTGCTTCTAAAATGCGGTAATGGTTTAAAAATTGGTAAAAGTTCTTTTGGTACTGTTCGTTTAAAATACGTGAGAGCTGGTTACGAGTGATCATAAGTTCATTTGCAACATCTTCTAGACGAACCTCATCGTCATGGTAATATCTTTTTTGCAACATCAAAACCTCCAAATCCTGCATCAGTTGTTTTAGATCTTGCTGGGGTAAAATCGTTTTTTCATACTTTTTTTGAGTAATTTCATAAGAAAGGGCATTGAAAAAATCGGGATAGTTGAACAAATAAAGGATCAGACTAAACAGAATCGTTGTCATCAATATACCAGTAATATGCAAAAGAACTTCAGAAGAAAAGAAAAGACCTAAACATCCAACAGAAAGTATGGTAGGAAAGGTGAAATTATAGACATAGATCGCTTTGCTGTATTCCAACCTGATTTGTGATTTAATCCAGTGATCAAAGATTATCTAATGGCATGTAATGACACACATCAGTAAAAGGCGAGACTTCAGTGTGCTGAGTCAGAAAAACTTGGTAACGTTTCTGTACTCAAACCTCAAAC
>JBCCIA010000152.1:0-12304 GCA_039028475.1 Spirochaetota bacterium
CGAAAGTAGCCAATCAATGTATACCATTTTGTAAGTAGTACCAAGTTGGTTTAACGGGAGTTGGCCAATCTTTAACCTCATATGAACCAAAACTTCGTCCTTTAGATTACGGATATAGATACGGTTGTCAAATTCTGAAATAGCTTCTATTTCTAACTTGTATTTTTGGTAGCCACGCTCTTCTATTTTCTGGAAAATATTAGCTTGTGACAACATTGCTTTGATTTCTTCTTGGGAAAAAAGGCCAAAAAAAGACTTCTCAAAGTGGCGAGCAGAAGTGAACTCATGGTTGAAATCGATAAGGTCCAACTCATCTTCGCTCAAAAGGTCTTTGAAGGAAGACCCCATTTTGTCACTATCTGAAAATATACTCATACGCTTTGACTGGCAAAAACTTTTGCAGTATTGTAATGGATGGTAACGGTATCTTGGAATTTTTTGGCATATCCACCTGCTGTGACAATAATGATCGGACAATCCAACCTGTCGGCAAATTGCTTTGTAAGGCTGTCCCGTTGTATAAGGCCTTCCATAGTCAATTGTAAGTTCCCTAAAGTATCCTCCTTATAGGGGTCGGCACCAGCAAGGTAAAAGATAATGTCTGGTTGGAAATTTTTTTCTATTCTCTCTAAGGACTTTTGCAACAGTTCTAAGTATTCTGCATCGGAACAACGGTCCTGCAACGGGATATCTAGATCAGATATTTCTTTTTTAGGATATAGGTTTTCTTGGTGCATGGAAAAGGTGAAAACATTCGCATTGTTTTGGAAAATGGCAGCTGTACCGTTGCCTTGGTGTAGATCCAAGTCTATCACTAGAACTCTTTTTCCAGGATTTTTCTCTAAGTAGACTTTGCTGGCTATGGCAACGTCATTTACATAGCAAAAACCTTCTGCATGGTCGGCAAAAGAATGGTGAAACCCACCACCTAAATTGAAGATATAGCGATATTCTTTGCTCAATAGTGTTGCTTCGATGGTTCCACCTACTGCGTGGAGAAAACTATTCACAATCGAAGGATTGAGCGGTAGTTCGGAAAACCTAGTTCGTTCTGAGTTGCGACATTCTAGAAAGTCTGCTAAGTACTTTGGCGTGTGAACCAATGCGAGTTGATCTGGGCTACAGGCTTCCGGTTCATAGAAGCGAACCTTTCCCAAAGTTTCGTCTAGTTGTAACATATCGTGCAAATAGGAAAATTTGTGGGCAGGGAAAACATGTGCTCCCAAAGACAAATTGTAATGAGGAGAAAACACAAACGCAGCATCAGCTGAGGGGAGAGTTTCCTTCTGAGGTGCAAATAGGTTAAAAAAGGAAAACTTCATCTGCTATTTCCATTTGATATTACAGCCTATACTTGGTTTTTGCTCAGAAGTGACTTGTTGGTTATTTAGGATTGCCTCTAAAGCGTTGCGAATGTCTCTACCTGTTAGTGCTTGGTCGTTTCCTGGTCGGGAGTCGTCTAATTGCCCACGGTATACGCATTTCAAGTCTTTATCAAATATATAGAAATCGGGGGTACAGGCAGCATCATAGCGTTTGGCCACTTCTTGGCTTTCATCATAGAGGTAGGGAAACCTATAACCTGCCTTTTGGGCTTCTTTTCGCATTTTCTCGGGAGAATCTTGTGGGTAATTGACTATATCATTGGAACTAATTGCAACGAATTGGATATTTTTGGGTATATATTCATTTGCTAGACGTACCAATTCCGGTTGGACATGTATCACAAAAGGGCAGTGGTTGCAGATAAACATAATCACAGTGGCTATTTCAGATCGGATATCCGCTAAGCTAATATTTTTTCCAGAAACTGTATCTGGTAGTGTAAAGTCAGGTGCAGAGTCGCCTAGACTCATACTCATTGTTGAAGGTGTTCTTGCCATAGGAAAAGAATTTCGCTATTCCTGAGATCCGTCAAAAACAAAATTGCTTTTGTTATTAAAAAACTACATACAAACGGAGGTTCCTACCAACCGTGGTGTCAAGTAGCAATGCTTATCGATAGGTATATTGTGTTTTTGCAAAATATCTCTGGCAGGTGCAAGTGTCTGTCTATCGTATTCCTGGATCAATTCTTGTATGCTTTTCACAAAAGCCCGCGATTCCCTTTTTAGCTTAGAGTCGGTAAAGGTATACTCTAGGCTTGACCAATTGTAGCGATCATCGGTGTTGGGAACATATTTTGTAAATAGCCGGTGTCCAAAATAAGCATTCGATTTATCAATTGCATAGGAATAGTCATCCAACGGTAAATCAACATTGAACAATTTACGAATTCTCTGTGGTAAATGCAGGGGAGCCAGCCAAAAATACATTGCATAATGTTCCAAACCATGTACAACTCCTGCTTGTAAGATATAGCGACTGACGATCAATTTAAAACGGCCCCTTACTGAATCATCCTCTGTAGCAATGCCTTGCAAGCAATACTCATGCATAAACTTTAGTATATTATCGCTGATAAGACCCATTAACTTTTCATCTTGGGCATTCGCACATTGTTCGATAACCTTTCCCACAAACTCTATGACTACTTTCTCTAGTTTTTCGACAAGTTTTTGCATATCTCCCACGGGAGATGGGACGATTTGGTTCAAGTTGAAATCTAAACCAATGGTCTCTTGGCAAGCCTTAGAATGTTCGGCTTTTGCATAGTAGCCCAGGCATTTGTCCGCAATGTTTTTTTGAAAGGTATCCAGAGACCAAGAACTGATATTGCCACCAAATAGGATGTCATCATAGATCTCATTGGATTGGATGTCATTGGGAAGACGTGAAAAGAGTCCGGCATTGTTGAGCACAGTTTGGTACTGCATGTGTGGATCTAGTAAATCTCGTATCCAATGATCCTGGGGAATATGGCTTTGGGTAAATAATAAAACAAAATCGTTGAAGTAGAAATGAACCCAGTTGTGGTAGGAGGCTTGGCAGGCCTGCTGTACCAAGGTTAGGCTCAAAAAAACACTATGCTGCAAAGGTCTTGGGTCAACGTCTCCCTGCTGCATACTTAAATACTCCAAAGAGTTAAGCCTACTCTTACTATTGATGGTAACGACCTCTTCTCCAGAGATGGAAATATCACGAATATTGTATTTGCAGTCGCTAGACTCGTGCTCTACTTCATTGCAAAAGGTACTGAAGTCTAATGCAATGTTGATTCGATCCGTATTGGCGTTCTGTTGTGTGTTGAGGTACCAATGACAAGGAGCGTTGAGAAGCGTTTCTCGCAACCACCAGATCAAATTGTTGTTGGGTAGAGAGGTTGCAGGCAACACTCCCCCTTGGAAGGTATACTTGATTTGTTGTAAGATTTCTGGAATTGCTTGTATATTACGTCGTTCTTTGACATATCGCACTTTTTGTTCCCAAGTGGAGAGAACTAAGGGTAGCTTGTGTTGTCCACGGTCCATCCAGGTAACCCAGGGCATGTTGTACTGTGCATCTTGGTAATTGAGTAATTTGCCCACTTTGGTAACTTGCTCATATTCTTTCTTCTTTTTGCCACCTGAATTCGCGAGTAATGAAAGAATTTTAAAAACGAATAGCATAAATGGGGTTTTTCTTACTATGAATTCAGGCATCACTGCTGCAATTTTAACTAACTTACGGCCAATTTTCTGTATCTTTGCATTGTCAAAAATATTATTCATCCCTATTGCCTTTTCAAAGAAAAACTTACGACAACGCTATTGGTTGTTATGTGCAATATTGTTAACGGCTATTTTTTTTATAGAGAAAAAAGGAATTTGGTGATAAATTTTTAATTTAGTGGGTATGGTTTTATTTAGCAGGAAAAGTGTAAAGGCTAACTAGGTAAGCGTTTTGCCCCCTTTGAGATTTGGGGGCGAGAAAATCGTCTTAGTTCATGGAAGAGCCAAATTTTGCTGAGCTAGTAGAAGGAGAAGCTACGTACTGGTTACTATTGATCTCCTGGGAACCTGTTGTGTTGGTAAAATATCCAACCCTACCTGCATCAGAGGAGTGACCAGGAGCACCAACTAAAATGTCTTTTTCTTTGTTTTGATCGATATCCATGATGGTAATGGAGATTCCCAGCTTTTCTGTTGATTGTCCACTCATGGTAAAAGAACTAGTCGTACTTGCACCCGAACTAGAGGAAAGATACAGTTTGGCGATACCATTGGAACTGGAATCTGAATGCGTCCCAAAAACGACATCTTCATAGCCATCAGTATTTACATCACCAATGGCTACAAAAGGAGCTGTATCCGTGATGGTCGCAGCTATACTTGTAGCTGGAGTGGACGATGTAATGCCAGAAGAGGAAGAATGTAAGATTTGTACAACTGCTGTACTACCATCTGAGTCTTCTGCAATAGCTAGATCGGGGTAGCCATCTAAGTTTACGTCACCCGTTGCTAATGATTTGCCGCTATTGGCCGCAGAATAGCCTGGATTATAAACCAATGCGGGGCTAGAATTGATACCAGAGTTTGTACCTGCATGGATGTTGACTTCTCCACCGATGCCAATAGTAGCTGATGTATCAGGCTCTGAAATCGCTATATCACAGTATCCGTCTTGGTTGAAATCATCTGCTACTACGGTATAACCGAAATCTACGCCAGCGGAACCACCAGCTATGGTTGCATTGGCATTACCAGAATTACTATAAGAACTGAAGTTGCCACTTACCGAATAGTAAAAGAAGACCTTCCCTTGCGAAGTCGAGTCGTACTGGTCACCAACTGCAATATCGGTATATTTGTCTCCATTGAAGTCTCCTGTAGTGATACTGCTTTGGTAACCCATTGTGATAGAGTGTGAAGCTCCACTCGAAGAAGTGGCTGTGATTCCACCTGTTCCTGTTGAGTAAAAAAAGAGCAAGGTTCCACTTGTTGTGGATGTATGTGAGCTGGCCAATACATCTGCATAACCATCGCCATTGAGGTCATCTGTAGCCACCTTGGTTCCTAAATAATTGCTCGTACTGGCATGGGTAATCACGACTGGAGAGGAACTCAAGCCTGAACTTGTGGTATGATAGATATGAATCTTACCAGCAGCTCCACTTGCCTCTGGTTCTCCAATCACTAGATCTGGGTAACCGTCTCCGTTGATATCCTTATTTGTACCTTTAATCACACTAATACTAGTAACGGAACTACTTGTCGTGTCAGAAGTATTGCGGACGCTTATGGTATGTTTAGAGCCTTTATTCCATTGCGAAGCACCGTTTGGCAGTTGGTATTTCCAAGAAGTTGTGCCACTTGCACTTATATAGGTTCCTCCATCGATAGATACCTCTACCCCACTACTATCTGTCGAAGTCCCCACTAAAAAGCCAGATTGGAGTTTTCCATCATTGTATGCGTTGCTAATCGTAGGGGCAGTGGAAGAGTTCGTCAAACTAGAACTGCCGCTGCTGGTAGGAATTGTTAGAGCGATGCCCTCTGTCATTTCTCCAAAATTGTTTTTGGTAAATAGCAGGATGGCTGTCGTCTCATTTGGAATAGATAGGTTGGAGGGGAAAGTGAATGCAATGTCACTACCTGTTTTAGGAAGTGCTGCTAAAAGACCTAATTTTACGCCACTTGTCAAACCAAAGTACATTACGTAGTGGGTTAGATCGGATTCATTGCTCGCTCTACCAATAGTAACACCAGTATATTGTCCTTCACTTGACTGTATAAGGCTAAGGCCACCCGCTTTATTTTTGGGAACAGAACCGGTTGTGCTTTCTGTAGTAGGAGTAACGATTCCTACTTCTAGAACAGAAGCTGAGAATATACTTGAATTGACCTGTAAATTGAGCTTGGAAGAGTCGTTTTGTACCTCTTGCATTTGATCGGCGCTTGTGATCGCAGAAAGATCAAAGCTGATCTCACCCATTTCTTCTCCGTTTTGGATGACAACAAAAACCGTTTTTCCACCAATTTCTACCGGTAGGGTATATTCCCCGTTGGAATCAGAAGTGGCGATAATATTTATATCTAATAGTTTTTTAGAAGTGGGACTAGGATTTTCTCCGCTTTCATTATAACTAAAAGCTAGTAAGTGGGTGGCTGAATCAGGAATTTCTGTCTGTTGTAGAATATAGCCATAGTTTCCACCAGTTTTTTGAAATTTTGCTATTTGTTTCAAAGGTTCAGTAGTAGATTTTCCCCAGTACAAATTATAACCAGTAATGTCTGTTTCTGAGCTGGCTTTGCTAATTTGGATATAGCCAGATATTTTGTCTTTCGAGCCATCTGTATCTTGGAAACTGATACTGGCTGGAGAATTGGCCGGGGTTCCAGTTGCTCGTGATTTGTTGTTTTGCCGAACGTTTAGGCTTGTACTGATACTAGAGGAAGATGGACTGGATTTTAAGCTAACCACCCAGTTTTCCGCAGCATTCCCAGATGAATTGGTCATTTGGCATTTAACAGAAAATTGTGGTTTGGTTTCTGTGGCAGAGTATACGAAAGCTCTCGTAAGTAAGGCTGCGTTGTCTGCTGTGTTACTTGCCTTGCATTGCAAAAGAAAAAGGAACAAGACAGCTAAGCTTTTGTATGTAAATGATTTTATCATATAAATTCTAAACCTCTGTAGTATTATACAACAAATAGCAGGAAAAAAATTTCACAAAAAAAGCAAAAATCATACCTAAGTAAAAAATTATTTCCTTAAAGTGCATTTTGCCAAAAGCGAGAAAGGTACAATCCCGCTTTTGAATCGTTATCTAGGTTTAATTTTTAAAAACATAAACTGCCCCTGAATTGGAAGCTGAGTTGTCTGTACTGGCAGTGGTACCATTTGTGATAGTTGTTTGGCTGCTGTCTTCATTTCTGGCACTAACTACGATAGTATCGGAAGAAACTGCAATTGCTGCGCCAAAGTTATCGAGTAATTCTGCATTCGGAGCTTTTAGGTAGGCTTCTTGTGTCCATGTTGTTCCGGTGCGTTTGAAAACATAGACCGCCCCCGAGTTGGAGGCAGAGTTATCTGTGCTCGCACTGTTCCCATTGGTAATAGTTGTTTGGTTGCTGTCCTCTGAAGCAGCTCCTACAGCGATGGTATCGGAAGAAATACTAACAGAAGCCCCAAAATTATCGTTTGTTCCTGCGTTGGCAGCCTTTAGATACGCTTCTTGAGACCATGTTGTTCCCGAACGTTTGAAAACGTAGACTGCTCCAGAATTTGCAGTGGAATTATCTGTACTCGCCGATGTACCATTGGTAATAGTTGTTTGGCTGCTATCCTCTAAGCTGGCTCCTATAGCGATGGTGTCGGAAAAAATGCTCACAGAAATCCCAAAATTATCATTTGCTCCTGCGTTGGCAGCCTTTAGGTATGCTTCCTGTGCCCATGTCGTTCCACTACGCTTAAATACATAGGCGGCTCCGACGCTTGTTCCAAAACTGGCAAGAGAGTTGTCTGCACTCGCGCTGGCTCCATTGGTGACTGTTGTCTGGTTGCTATCTTCCGAAGTAGCTCCTACTACAATGGTATCGCCAGAAATTGCTACGGAATCTCCAAAGGTGTCTCCTGCTTCCGCATTCGGAGCCTTTAGATATGCCTCCTGTGCCCAACTAGAGCCGCTGCGTTTGAAAACATAGACCGCACCAGAAGCCGCAGCTGAATTGTTTGTACTCGCAGAAGTTCCATTAGTAATAGTAGTTTGGTTGCTGGCCTCATCTCGTACACCAACAGCGATGGTATCGGAAGAAATCGCAACAGACCAGCCAAAACCGTCACTGGTATCGGCATTCGGAGTTTTTAGGTATGCTTCCTGCTGCCAGGTAGAACCACTGCGTTTGAAGACATATACGGCTCCAGAGCGGAATTTGGAGTTGTCTACACTTGCACCCGAACCATTGGTAATAGTAGTCTGGTTGCTACTTTCGGTTCTTGCACCGACAGCAATGGTATCAGAAGAAATACTGACCGAATAACCAAACTCATCATTTGCCTCTGCATTTGCTGCTTTTAGGTATGCTTCCTGTGCCCAGGTGCTTCCGTTTTGCTTAAAAATATAGACTGCACCGGAAGTTGAGGCTGAATTGTCCGCACTTGCAGTAGCACCATTTGTGATGGTGGTTTGGCTGCTATCTTCGTTGATCGTGCTAACGGCGATGGTATCGGAAGAGATACCAACAGCCCAACCAAAATTATCATTTGTTTCGGCATTTGGTGCCTTTAAGTATGCTTCTTGGATCCAAGTGCAATTCGGACTGCATGTTGCCGTAGTGGTATCTGTTTCAGTGCTTATCGCTGAACTAGTATTTGAGGTTAAGCCTGTATCGGTAGTTGAACTTGTGTTTGTTGACGAGCTTGTTTCTGTGGATGAACCTGTACTCGTACTTGAATTCTCCTCTTGGTTTTGTCTCTCCCATAACCAAAAGCTGGTTGTAATAAATGTTTCTTCCTGCTTTTGCTTCGTCTTTTCTTTACAGCTACAGAGAAAGAAAAGCAACAACAAACAAAAAAAGCTAAGATTTCGTAATATCATAAATATCCCTCTTTGTTGAAATTTTAATAGTAATATTATTACTATTTTTAGTCACTCCCGTCCTTACTGTGAGACGTAAACCATAAAATGTGGCGATTCGGGAAATGTGTGATGACTACTTTGCATGTTGAGAAATAGCTAAGCAAAGTTACCTATGTAGTAAAAAGGGTGTAAAAAAATCAGAGAAAAAGCTTTTATTTTAAAATAAAAAAAACTCTCCGTCTCTACTCATTTGATTCACCGAAGGAATAGATGTTCCCCAATAGGAATGCAGCACAGAGTTATTATGTGTCATAGGTTTACGGAAAACATAAGTAGTCTAATCTATCATATCATATGGTGACTTACTCATACAAAAGAAAACAAGAGATTAGGAGATGCCGTATTATGAGAAAAATACTATTATTCTTTTTAGCAATATTCTTACTCCAATGCAAAAAAGCTGAAAAAAAAATTACCACAACAATCCTACACAAGGAAGGTGTGGTTGCTGATGCAGACGGAGTCAGGATGCGGGCAAAACCCACCGTGCAATCCGAGCGAATTGGCTATCTGCCAGACAAAGCTCGAATGCTCGTTTTAGATGATAGCAGTGGGCCAATGGAAGAACACCATAAAACCAAGGGAAGGTGGTTGCAGGTACAATATGAAGGCAAAACAGGCTGGGTTTTTGGCGGCTTTGTACGAGTAGAAACAAGAGAAGAAAAAAAAGAACAAATTGTTACTCCAGAACTCGCACAAACAGAACAGGTGGAAGACCTGGAAATACAGGAACGCTCAGCAATGATACCGAGTCTTGTCGGGGATAACCTTTCCACAGCAAATACTGTATTCATCCATCTGCAAAAGAACGAAGAAGAGATCAAAGAACAGATTGGAGAATTGTTTCGTTTGTACAAGGGAGAGTCAGGGCTTAGTATCGCCGTAATACCCTCGCAGAAAACTGGTACAAAGGATGCCAGAAGGCTGACCAGCTTATTGCGCAAAGCCGTTTTTGAAGATGGCCGTTTCCAGCTCATAGAACGGGAGTCTTTGGACAAAGTTCTCAAAGAACAATCTTTAGGGCAGATGGGGTCTACGGAAGCAATTGAAGTAGGAAAGCTGGCTGGGGCAAAACTTTTGCTCATCCCAGTAGTCAATGAAGGAATCATAGAATTCAAAATTGTCGAGACAAAGTCAGGAACAATTTTATCATACAATAGCGTAAATATAGAGGAATAAACATGTGGAGTAAAAAGAATGTTTCGAAATATATACAGAGTATTGGGTTTTTATTTTTATTAAATGCATGTGTAGAAATTGGCCATATGACAAAAGATACTAGAAGTTCTATCGTACCTGGTACTGAAAAACCATTCGTCTATAAAGGGCATATAGGTGTTGTTAACTTGATTGAAGTCTCCCCCGATGGAAATTATTTTGTTTCCGCAGGAAAGGACAAAGAAATACGGGTGTGGGACATGAAAGGGGCTTTATTACAAACGCTTAGAGGGCACAAGCTACGAGTAGAATCGCTAGCTATTTCTCCCGATGGGAAACAAGTTTATACTTTTGGAGGATTTGGATCTGGCTTGAGTCAAAGCTGGAGTTTGAGTGGAGAAAAGGACGTTTCTCTAGGTAGTCAAATAGATTCGGGAGATTATTCGCAGAATAGTAAGTATATAATTACTAGTACGAGTAGAGAAATTGTACTGAGAGATTCTGCGGGAAAGCGGTTAAAATATCTTTTTACTGAAAAAGATGTTAAAGTAGTTCGTTTTACTCCAGATAGCAGACATTTTATCTACGCAGAAGGTAATACTATATATTTGAACAAACTATATAGCTCTGTATCTGCTGGTACTACTTCTCAGCGGTACAAAATAAAATATGATGAGAATCGCGACCAAAGTAGGGTATTTGGTGGATTCTTGCGAAAATGAGAGATAGGAATTTGTAGCCCAGCACAAGGTGTTGCAAAAAAAATTGGAGGGTATTCACCTGCAAAAAATATTACAAGTGATAGGACTATCTCTTTTGTTAAATTCTTGTTATAGTAAGAAGGTTGCTTCTGTTACTCAGAAGAGTATTTTACCTAAAAATACACAATCTATCGTTTACGAAGGTCATACAGATGTGGTGAAGGTTATTGCGATGTCACCAGATGGAAGTTACTTTGCTACTGCGGGATACGATAAGAGGATACGTATATGGGACATTCGGGGTAGCTTGTTGAAAACCTTGTTCGGGCATAGTAGGCAGATCGAGTCATTGGCAATCTCACCAGATGGCAGGTACATCGTCAGTGGCAGTGTCGACAGCACAGCAAAATTATGGGACTTTGCAACTGGAAAGGAATTGCAAACCATGTCTCCCATTGCCAGAGGCGGATCGGGGTATGAATGGATTTGTTCGGTAGCTTTTTCGCCAGATGGAAAGTATATCGTAACAGGTGGCGATGACTATTACATAAAAATTTGGAACTTGGATGGAGATTTACAAACGACGATCCCAGCCGATAGCTTCGTCGAAGGACTCGCCGTTTCACCTGATGGTAAATATATTCTCGCAAATCATGGCTCTTTGAGTTTGTGGGACTTCGATACCGGTAAGAAGGTAAAAACGTATTGGCAAGACTCTGGCGCGGCTCACTCGACTGGGTTTTCACACGATGGAGTTGGTGTTTATTTCGCAGATAGGAGTCACGACAAGTTTTTGGTTCTGGGAGAGCATAGACAATTTGCTGTACTGCATCCTGAGCTACTCGAAGGAGATTATTCTCCCAATGGAAAGTATATTGTCACCACAGGGAGAGACAAGAAAGTCAGACTTTGGAATTCCTCGGGAACATTACTAAAAGAAATCTCTACCCGTGCTGCTGCCAAATCTGTAAAATTCACTCCAGATAGTGAATATTATGTATATGCAGATGGAGAAAATATATACCTAAAGAGCGTTTCTACTGTTTCTGTTTCCTCAGCTAAGCAATCTCCGAGTAAAAAGTTTTCAGATATACCTGCTATCGTATCCTACGAGGGGTATGTACCAGATAGCGACAGCAAACTACCTGCTACTACTCCACCTGCTTTGGTATCATCTCAATACATTGTTAGTGAATTAGATGAATCGCAAAAAGAGCCAAATGAAAAAGTTATAACCTTTTCAGCAGGATCTGCACTTATCGTCACGGAACCACAAGGTTTACTCGTACGCAATGGGCCTGGGCAAAGCTTTAAAAAGCTAGGAGTTCTCAAAAAGGATACTCAGATAGAAGTCATAGAGCCTTCCGAAAAGGTGGAAACTCTTTATAAGATCACTTCTCATTGGTATAAGGTAAAACATGGCAAAAAGCTGGACAAAGTAGGATGGGTATTTGGTGGGTTTTTAGAAAAGTGATGTGCAAAAATTTACAAAGGTGAATAGAACAATTTTTTTAAGGAATCAAATAGGAGAAAATATATGTGGAATGCTAAATTTATGAAAAAAATATTACAATTTGTAGCAGCATTACTTCTACTAAGTGCATGTTCGACTATAAAGATTTATGATGAAGCAATTATACCTGAAGATAAAGCTTATATTGTTTACAAAGGACATACAGGTAGGGTTAATGAACTTGCTGTTTCTCCTGATGGAAAGTTTTTTGTTTCAGCAGGGTCGGATGGGAAAGTAAAACTTTGGAATTTCAAAAGTGATCACTCACAAAAAATATTAGATTATACGCATGTAGATTGTTTAGCAATTTCACCAGATAATAAATATATCGTTACTACTCAGCAAAAAAAAGAACTAGTACGATAAAGTAGCTATATAAAATGTTACATAGTGTCCATTCAGAGTATAAAAGAACTATTTGGTAAAAGTTTCAAA
>JBCCIA010000153.1:0-12253 GCA_039028475.1 Spirochaetota bacterium
CAACGCCTTACGGCAATCTAAGATTGGATCACCGACGTGGTTTATTACGACGTATAGGGTTACTATGGTGCTCAACGCCTTACGGCAATCTAAGATTGGATCACAGCACATTGTAAACTGCCTCCAAAGGGCCATTTACTAGCTGTATATGAGCACTTTTTCGCCAACAAGCAAGTACCTCTGCTTGTTCCCATCAATTCCAGTGATACAAACCAAGCATTTTCAGCAAATCCCCCTTTGCAAGCAAAATACAAGCACGAGAGCCGATCAAGTACCTCACAACACCCAGATTTGCTTCTAATAGGTATTTCCATACAGTACAGACTATTCTAAGCCAATTCTTAGCAATTTTCCTTCCTAACATCCGGAGGTACTTGATCAAAGAATTATTATAAGAAATTATAAGTAGATCACCCTATTCCCTACCATAAATATCAAAATCCAAATTCAGCTTATTCACCGCTTTCTCCGCAGCAATCAACTTCCAAATCACCGTTGCCATTACACTGTAGAGAAATTTGGGATTGACCATAAAGATTTTCTTAAACACATCTCTGGTGAGAGCGACGACTTTGGCTTTGTCGGAAAAGACACGCACTGTATTGGTTCGCGGTAAATCACTGACAATCGACATCTCACCAAAGAAGTCTCCAGGCAGTAAATGCGAGATGTCCAATTCTTTGTTTTCTACTTTCTTAGTAACAATCAGTTCCCCAGCAATTAGAAAGAACATTTGTTCACCACCATCTTCTCTATCCGTAAAAACGGTTTCCATGCGAGTAAACTGCATCATACGGATGTTGTGTACATAACTGAAAATGTCTATATTGCGAGAACGACTTTGCTCCAGTCGTAGTTGTAAATCAGGCTCTAAGTTCGGTAAATTTTTCTTGAGCATGGAATAGATATTTGCCTCTGCTCGGTACAAACGAATAATGGTAGCTTTCAAAATAGAAAACATCAGCTGTGGACTGCTGCGGGTTTTTTGGATAAAGGTTTTACGATTGATGGAGAGCAGTTTTCCTGTATTGGATTGCACCAAAATAGTAGCAGTTCGAGCTTCAGAAGAGATAAGTGCAACTTCGCCGAAAAATTCGCCGGTTTTGAGAACATTCAACAGCTTTTGCTTTTTATCGATCCGCTTATAGACGGCAAAATCGCCCTCTAAAATAAAGTACATCGAATCATTGGATAGGCTGCCCTCTTCTAAGATTACTTCATCTCTTGGATAAACGGTGATATCGTTTTCGTCTTGCTGGACTTCCAAAGAGGCTTTTAAAGCAAAGGTTTCCTTTTCAATATGGATGAGTTTCCAAATGGCTAATTTGAGTTGCTCATACAAAAACTCTGGTTTGAGTTGGATGATTTGCATAAAGATCTTTTTGTCCAACTCTACCAGCTTGGCCGTAGAAGAACTGACTACAATGGTATTTTCTCGTGGATACCTAGTGACAAGCGAGACTTCGCCAAAAAAGAAGCCTGGTTTTAGAGTTGCCGTTTTGATTTTGATACCATTGAAGTTGGTTACAAAGGTAATTTCACCATCCTGTAAGAAGTACATTCTCTCGTTTGATGGGTCATTGAGGGAGTAAATCTTGTCACCACGGGTAAAACTCAGCTTATTGAGAGAATTCAACAAGCCATAGACTTCTTCGTACTTCGCATCCATCTGGTTGGAATCCAGACGAATCAATAGAGAAGGATTGGAGTTAGGGACAACCTTCATCAAGTTGCTATTATTCACTTTGGCTCGGATGAGCCTGGCAAACGTAGCTTTGAGAATGGAATACATCAAGACAGGGTTGCTTTTGGTCTGCTCGATGAACTTCTTTTTGCTGAAAAGCAATAAACTGGCTGTAGGAGAGGTTACCTGAACCGTAGCGCTACGCGGTTCATCCGAAATTAGAGCAATTTCACCAAAGAAATCGCCAGGTTGCAACTCATTGATTTTCTCTAAGGTATGTTTTTTATTCTTATAAACAGCGCAACTGCCTTTGACCAGACAGTACATGGTTTCATTGGAAGGTTCACCCTCTTGGATAATGGCTTCACCCTTTTTATAGGTTTTACTACTAGTTTCCCTTAGAAAACCTTCCGTAAAGATCTTATTTGCAGAAAGATTTGTCCCCATTCTAAATACTACGCTATAGAGGCTTTACTTACTTGCATAGTAAAAAAAGGCAAGGCCTGCTGAATTTATAAGCTTATGCATGCATTCTACCACAGCAAAGGTATTGTTGGCTAAGTTTTAAGCAGATAAGTAATTATAAATCACTTGTTTCATGACTTGTAGCCCATTTGCTAAAGCCCCTTCGTCAAAATCGAAATAAGAACTGTGGTGGGGGTGTACCAAACCCTTCTGTGCATTTTTCGAACCTACAAAGAAATAACAACCAGGAACCTCTAGGAGAAAGGCAGAGAAGTCTTCTCCTCCCATTGTGCGCGCCTCTTCTTCGGTTACAACATCGCTTCCTAAGGCCTGACGAGCAGCCTTACGGACAATTTCTGCCATTTCTGGGTGGTTGATCGTGGGTTTATTCACCCTTTTGTAATCAATACGAGCCTTTGCCCCCCAGGTAGCAGCGACGCCTTCTACAATACGGGTAAACTCTTCTGGAATTTCTCGGTAGACTTTTTCGGAGTAGGTTCGGATGGTTCCCTTCATCTCGGCTGTTTCCGGAATTACGTTAAAAGCATCTCCTGCATGGATACTACCTACGGTGACCACACATGGTTCCAATGGGTCAATCCTACGGGAAACTAAAGTTTGCAAAGCGGTGACGATGTACGCAGACACCACAACCGGATCGACAGTGTGTTGTGGAATGGCACCATGGCCACTGACACCATGAACGGTAATCGAAAACTCATCCACCGAAGCCATCATGGTTCCATCGACAACACCCACCTTGCCAACATCGATATGATTCCATACATGCAGACCAAATGCAGCATCCACTTGGTATTTATCTAACATCCCGGTTTCTATCATTCTGTCAGCCCCTTGGCCTCCCTCTTCCGCTGGTTGGAAAACTAAGAGGATTTTTCCTTGGGGGACAATGCTGGCAAAGTTTTCCTGCAATTCAGAAGCTAGGCCCATCAATATAGCGGTATGGCCATCATGCCCACAGGCATGCATTACCCCTGGAATTTTCGAACAATAGGCAACTTCGTTTTCTTCGTGGATCGGCAATGCATCCATATCCGCACGTACCAGTATCGTTTTGCCTGGTTTGCCCGAGTCTAGTAAGCTGGCAATTCCCGTTTGTGCAATACCGTCTTCATACTCCATACCCAAAGACTCTAGGTGCTGCTTCACGTATTCTGCTGTCTCTACCTCTTGGTATTGCAACTCAGGTTTAGTATGTATATGACGCCGGTACTGGATCATTTCTTCGACTCGTTGTGTGCTAATAGAACCCATGTTTTTCTCCTACTTGTGAAAAATATAATACATTGTGGCAATTGCCAATAGAGATAGGCTTAAACTTGCAACTACATATAACAGGGCTTGCCCATACAACGACTTTTCTAGGAGCAGGAAGACTTCGAAGGAAAATGTAGAAAAAGTTGTAAATCCCCCACAGAACCCTACGGTTATAAAAAAACGGTACCTATCGGGGATATCACGCGCAAAGTAAAAGGTAATACCTGCTATCAGTAAAGTGCCAAGAAAGTTTGCGACAAGTGTTCCATAGAGAAAACCACTAAATCGCTGTGATTTATCCACCCATTGAAAAACCCAATAGCGCAAACAACCACCTAGAAAAGACCCCAATCCTACCAACAGGTATTGGAGATAAACCGGCAGTGTGACTTTCTTATTTAGCATGCTTCAGTACATGATTTCCCCAGTGTATAGGGGTAAATAGAATTTTCCCGAGAAGCCAGGAAAAAAAGTATTTCCAGTTAGCTGTTTGGGCAACTGGCATTTGCCCACATTAGTTGGCAGGAAGATGGGAATGTTATTGCGGTTTTCAATACTCTCTTTCTCTTGCAAAAGTAGTTTTTTGTCAAACCGCTTTGCAGGATAAAATGTTTCGTCTTTTTTTGCAAATACCAGCATAGCCACCCAAGTCCCCGAAACCAGATAGGCTAGGCCTGGTTTTAAGTTTCTGATGAGACTCTCTGCCCGCAAATCAAACTTATTCCTACGGTATTTGAAATAAGCATCTTCGCCGTTTAGGTCATAAAAGATTGCATAATCGCCCTGCTTTCCTTTGTATTTGAGTTGCATACAACGAGGAAAGGACTTCCCACTACTCGCCTGTTGTTTGAGTTCTTGCAAACGAGGAGCTTCTGGGGGAATCCCCTCTGGAGCAGCAACGCTTTGTGCAAGCAAACAAGAAAGACAAGAGAGAAGTACTAGACTAAATTTTACAAAAGAAACTCGCATCACTCTGATCCAACAGATTCCGTACTGTCAAAAGAATGGATCAGCTCCGACTTAGGAATCACTTTCTTCTGCGGTTGCTTGGTGTCATCCTCGTCGATGTGGATCTTACCAATGGGAGTAGAATTGTGTTTCAATTGGCTACCACTTGGTTTAGGTTTGTTTTGGTGAAATTTCTCCAAAACTTTTTTAGCAGTAAGACGCACCCGACGGTTTGGATCGCGCTTCGCCTTGTATTGCAACAGTTCCAGAACGGACTTGTCATGCAAATCTCCTAGCTGGCGAATGGCTTGGATGCGTATTTTGGGGTTGTCATCTTTTGCATAGGCGATCAAATCTTCTAAAATCTTTTTATCACCGATAGCGACCAAAGCGCTCATAGCATAGAGTTTTAGAGGGGCATACTTTTGCTTTTCGTACTTATTTTTAGGATTTTGCGCCTTTTCCAGAATAGAGCGTACATGTGGGAGGGCTTTTTGCGAACGAATCTTTCCTAGAGAACTGAGAGCATAGGAACGCACCGTATTGCTTTGCGAGTCATCATTGATAGCATCGATGAGACAGTTTTCTGCCTTGGTAATTTTAATTTTACCAAAGTACAGAGCGATAGTGGCCTTGATCTCGGTATTGGTCGTGTTGTCCTTAAACTTTGTTTCGAGATACGGAAATGCCGTTTTGCCATTTTCGAGCATTCCTAAAGTGTTGATGAGAAGGTTGCTAATTTTTTGGTTGCGTGTAAAGTCTTGTTCTTTGAGCAAGGTGATAAGTTCATCAGTAGCGTCTTCGACGTGCAGTTTTTGGATTGCTGTAATGGCCGCCTCTTTTACATCTAAAGAGGTGTCTTGCAGTGCTTCTATGATAGAAGGTGCGTATTCGTTACGATTTAACTTTGCCAGAATCCGAATTGCGGTGATTTTGACTCCTTTGTCTCGATCTTCTTCAATGATTTTTCCGAGAATCTTGTACAGGTCTTCCGAATGCTCAGGAGGAAACTTTGCCAGATCATACATAGCTGATTTTCGCTGTTTGTGGGTGCCATATTTGAGAACTTTTTCTAAGGCATCCTTTTTTTCGAGAATTTTGTCAGTATCTAGTTCGGCTTTTTTTTTGGGGCTTCTGCTAAAAAGAAAAGCGGGAAAGGAGAGAAATACTAGCAAAAATGCTAATTTATGGGTGATTTTCACCAGATTTAAGCTGTTCGTTCTCTGCTTCAAGTTCTTTGACACGTTTGTTAAGTTCATTGAGTAGGTGTTGGTTTTCAAGATTCTGCCGGAACTTTTCCAGTAATTGCAGAATATCTTTGCTAAGGCTAGAAATGTCCCAGGGTTTTTCGACATAACGGCTCAATCCTCCCCGATTGATTGCTTTGATCGCAGAATCTAGACCTGCTTGGCCAGTTAGCAAGATTTTGATAGCATCAGGCAACTTTTGGTGTACTCGTTCTAAGAACTCATCTCCCTTCATTCCAGGCATTACCTGGTCTGAGATGACAAGTTCAATGACTTCACCTGCCTCTAAAACTTCATCGATAAGCTCCAAAGCACTTTCGGCGCTCAAGGCAGTCTCAATCTCATTGGTTTGACCAAAATTCACCTGCAATTGTTCTTTTAGGGTGTCTAAAACCGATTGCTCATCGTCTACACATATGATATATCCACGGGTTTCTAACACATACGATCCTTTGGTAATTTCTCCTGCAAGTAGAAACAATATAAGCCCTGTAGATTCATTTGTCAAGACATGAACAGGGCTAGGGAAAAATTAACTAGAATTTCACCTCAAAAGTATTTTTTTAGGATCTGGATACCTTTTTCTTTGTAGCCATTGTCTTCGATCTGGTGTTCTGGCTTGGCTTCTGCACTTGCCATCCATTCCAAATGCTCCTTAGCTTTGGGCTTTTTACCTATATCGATGTACAACTCTGCAAGAAACAAGCGGTTGTTAAAGAATTCGGGGGCCAGTTCAACCGCTCTTTCGAGGTGCTCCAATGCTTTGGTTTTATTGCCTATAGAAATGGGCCAACCGGGTGCTTGGTGGAACAAACGTCCCAAAGCTCGGTGCGGTCCGGCAAAAAAGAAGCTTTCATTCTCTTTTAAGACGATTTCAAAGCCTTTTTTCATCGGATCGATCGATGCGAGAGACGCCATCATGCCTTTGCATATACCATGCATCCCTACGTTCGAGGCATACCAGTAATTGCCGTAGATCGCCTTGGGATTCATAGTAATCGCTTCCTTGCCATAGTTCATACCATGTTCGTAATACAACTCTTGTTTTTTGCTGTTACTCGTTTCAAAGAGGCCTTTGTAAAAATAGGCACTGGAGAGCTTGCCACAGATAATATCTTCATCAGGGTATTTTGCTTTCAGGTCTAAGAGGCCATGGATTGCCTTATCCAAACTTCCAGGGGATTCCCGCTGCGAAATGTACCTATTGATATCTGTTAGTAGTTCTTTCATAAAAATTCCTTTATTTGTTTCTGTTTTTATAGTGTAAATTTATGATTTGGATTCTTTGTATTTTGTGATTCAACTTGCCAAATCTCTTTTGCATATTGGGAAATGGTTCTGTCAGAGGAAAACTTACCAATACGAGCTACATTGAGTATAGACTTTTTCACCCAATTTTCCTGGTTTTTGTATTCGCTTTGCAACTGGTCGTGGCAGTCTGCATAGGATTGGAAATCCGCCATGAGCATGTATTTATCTTCAAAAACCAAAGAATCGTAGATAGGACGAAACAGCTCTCTGTGCTCCCTGGAAAAGTAATTCTCTTTGATCAGGGTTAGAATTCTCTGCAAATAGGTGTTTTGCGAGATATAATCGTTAGGATTGTACCCTTGGCTTTTTTTGTCCAAAACTTCCTGCGCAGTCATACCAAAAATAAAAATATTGTCATCACCTACTTCTTCTTTGATCTCCACATTGGCTCCGTCTAAGGTGCCGATAGTCAAGGCTCCATTTAGAGCAAATTTCATATTCCCTGTACCGCTTGCCTCCATTCCCGCAGTTGAGATCTGCTCAGAAACTTCCGAAGCTGGAAAAATCTTTTCTGCGAGAGAAACACGGTAATTGGGAAGAAATACAACCTTTACCCTGCCATCGACCTTTTTGTCATTGTTCACAATATTCGCAACTGAGTTGATAAATTTGATAATCAACTTTGCCATGAAATACCCAGGCGCTGCCTTACCCCCAAAGATAAAAGTGCGTGGCACCATGTCTAAATAGGGTTTTTCATTGAGAAGTATGTATAGGTAAATCACGTGCAAGATATTGAGCAACTGACGTTTGTATTCGTGGAAACGTTTGACCTGGAAATCAAAGATAGAGTTTGGATCGACAACCACACCGCTAAGGTCTTTGATAATGCCGGTAAAACTATCTTTGTTTTGTTTTTTACAAGCCTGCCATTGTTGTTGGAAATCGGCATCTCCGGCATACTGTTCTAAGCCACGCAAGGCATCCAGGTCTGTGATGAAACTATCACCTATCTTGGAATGGATGAGCTTAGAAAGACTAGGATTCGACTTAAGCAGAAACCTTCTCTGGGTGATTCCATTTGTTTTATTGTTAAATTTCTCCGGTGAGTATTTGTAGAAGGACTTAAATACCAAAGATTTGAGAAGTTCCGAGTGTAAGGCTGCCACCCCGTTGATACTATGGCTACCCATAATGGAAAGATTTGCCATGCGCAGCACTTTTACATCCCCATCGTAGAAAGCAGACATATTGATAATATCCTCTTCGCTAACCCGTCCCGAATTACGAGCTTCTTCTAAGTATTTATGGTTTATCTCGTAAACGATCTGCATATGCCTGGGTAGTAGGTATTCCAGCAAACTCACATTCCAAGTTTCTAGAGCCTCTGGTAGCACGGTATGGTTGGTATAGGCAAATACTTTTGTTGTAATTTTCCAGGCTTCGTCCCACTCCAATTTCTCTACATCAATGAGAACTCGCATGAGCTCGGGAATTGCAATACTCGGATGCGTATCGTTCAACTGGATCGCAACCTCATCTGGAAACGTAGCGAAGGTTTTATTATTGCGCTTAAAACGTTTGATAATATCTTGCAAGCTCGCAGCTACCATAAAGTACTGCTGCTTCAAACGTAAGATCTTACCTTGTTCCGTTGTGTCATTCGGGTACAGAACCTTGGAAATGTTTTCACTCTTCTGCTTATCTTCCACTGCTTTGATATAGTTGCCGTGGTTGAAATAGTCCAGGTTAAACTCTTCCGAAGCCTTCGCAGTCCAGAGACGTAAATTGTTTACCGTATTTGTATTGAAACCAGGAATGGGATAATCGTGTGCGACGGCAACAACAGACTCTTCCGGGTACCAAACAGACACAACTTTGCCCGTAGCATCGACCTTTGTTTCCACATGTCCATAAAAGTTCACATCGTAGGCAGCTTCCGAACGCAATAACTCCCACGGGCTGCCGTCATTGAGCCAATTGTCAGGCTTCTCAATTTGGGCACCATCTTCCATGTGTTGGTTAAACATACCATAGTTGTAGCGGATTCCGTAACCATAACCTGGCAAATCCAAAGTAGCCATAGAGTCCATAAAACAAGCCGCTAAACGGCCCAAACCACCATTGCCCAAACCAGCGTCAGGTTCGTATTCTTCGATTTCATTCAAATCGAAGCCAAAGCCCTCTAGAACCTCTTGTGCCAATTCAAAAACACCCAAATTGATAAGTGTATTCATGAGAGTTCTTCCAATGAGAAACTCCAATGATAGGTAATAGACACGTTTCGGGTTGTTGATACGATAATTGTGCTGGGTATCATTCAATCTTTCAATCAACAAATCGCGAATGGTATAGCTCAACGCTTTATAAATATCTTCTTTCGTTGTATTGTATTTGTGTTTCCCCACCGTATAATCGAGATGGTGGGCAAAAGCTTTTTCCAAAGTGTCACGGGTAATTTTGTGTTCTCTATCCAACAAATCCCATAATTTTTGGTGTGCATCCGAACCTTGACTCATTTTGTATAATTGCCTCCGAATCTTGGATATTTTGAAAATTGTCTAGTCAGCTCAATACGGCAAGTGAATTTTTCTTGCAAATGGAAAATTTCTCGCTACTACTTTTCAAATAAATTGCTTTCACCTACACTGCTGTCATACAAGCTTGGTCTAGTATGACAAACCCCAATCCAAAAGAACGCTGGGCGAGTAAGCTCGGGGTTATCCTTGTAGTGGCGAGCAGTGCCATTGGCTTAGGCAACTTTCTCCGCTTTCCTGGACAAGCCGCACAAAACGGTGGCGGAGCATTTATGATCCCCTACATCATCAGTTTTTTGTTATTAGGAATTCCTATCTGCCTTTCTGAATGGATCATGGGGCGTATGGGAAATCGCTATGGTCATAGTACTCCGAGTATTTTCCGCTACTACCTTTCCGGCATCCCCTTGCGGATTGCCAGTACAATAGCACTTATCATTCCTGTAGTCATCTATATCTACTACGTCTACATCGAGGCTTGGTGTCTCTCTTACGCGGTAGACTTTATTACTGGCTCCATTTCGTTAGCACCAGAGGGTATAACCAGCGGTACCAAGGAATTTACGAGTGCCGTTGTCAAAAATGCAGACAGCCAATTCATAAATTTGACAGGGGCTCATACGGTTGGGGCAGCTTTTTCAGGAAGAATTCTCAAGTACATTTTTATATGTTACGCCCTCAACTTCTTTCTCGTCTACTTAGGAATTTCCAAGGGGCTAGAAGCCTTTGCCAAAAAAGCAGTGCCACTACTTCTCATCTGTGCTGCCATCGTTCTTGTCAGGGTTATCACCTTAGATGGGATTACAGAAGGTTTGGGTTTTATGTGGAACCCTAACTGGGAATCTCTCAAGCAAGGCAAGGTTTGGGTCGCAGCAGCCGGACAGATCTTCTTTTCTCTCTCAGTCGGCTTTGGCATCGTCCTTTCTTTTTCGAGCTATCTCAGTAAAAAAGACGATGTGGTTTTATCAGGGCTTTCTGCTGCATCGGTCAATGAATTTGTCGAGGTTGCACTTGGTGGGATGATTACTATTCCTATAGGCTTTCTTTTCCTCGGAGCAGCTGTGAGTAAATACGGAACTTTCGGTATGGGTTTTATAGCCTTACCCTCTGTTTTTGCTATGATGCCAGGTGGACAAGTTTTTGGCTCGATCTGGTTTTTTGTCTTGTTTATTGCTGCCATTACTTCCTCTGTTTCGATGATCCAACCTGGGATTAGTTTTTTAGAAGAAGGATTTGGCCTGGTTCGTAAGGCATCTGTTAGCGTACTTCTCCCGTTTACCCTTGCTACCACAATGCTAATCGCTTATTTTAACAAAGACTTTTTAGCTCTCGACCTAACAGATTTTTGGATTGGTACTTTTCTGATTTATATATTGGCTACCTTACAAACACTCATCTATGGTTGGAAAATTGGTCCTGAAGCTGGACGCAAACACAGTGAGGCCGGTGCTCTATTGCCCCTACCAAAGTTTTTTGATTTCATCATAAAGTATATCACCCCGCTTTTTCTACTAGTGATTTTTGCAGTCTTCGCCTACCAAAGTTTGCCAGGTTACTTCGAAAAGATGAACCCTGAATTGATGCAGGCGCAGGCTTTGGCGAACAACAAATCGGTAGAAGAGGCCAAGCAAAAAGCAGAAATTGCCCGTGGAGTCTTTTTAGCCCTACTCGTTGGGATTGTCTTTTTTTACAATGTAGTACATTTTGGTCTAAAAAATATTGAAAGGAAATACCCCATTGAACCCGATAAATCATAACCACTTACTTAGTTCTGGATTGAATCTACAAGGAGGAGCTATCATGATAAGCTCGCTTATTGTGGTAACCTCCTTAGTCATCTACTGTTTGTACAATTTATTGAAAAATGAATAGAACAATTGTTACATTTGTCTCTCTTATACTTTTTGCTAGCTGTTCTCTACCAGAGGGCATCGACAATTCACCAGAAGACATCGAAAAGCATTTCCAAGCTAAAAAGATAAAACCTGACGAACGAACCCTTATTATCGACAAACAAAAAATCCACTTTGTCGCTACAGGAGACAACAAAGATAGGATTGTCGTTTTTGTACACGGTTCACCTGGCTCTTGGGATGCCTATCTACGTTTTTTAACCGATACAGATCTGCTAGCACAAGCCAAATTGATTTCAGTGGATCGGCCAGGTTACGAAAAATCCCAAGGTGAAGCAGAACTATCACTACAGAGACAAGCCTATCTACTGATGCAGGCGTTGCAAAAAAGCTATCCCGAAAAAAAATACCTACTCGTAGGCCATTCTTTTGGAGGTCCCGTGATCGCTCGTATGGCGATGGATTATCCAGAGCAAGTCTCGCATTTAGTCCTAGTGGCTGCTTCTATTGATCCAGAATTAGAAGTTGTACGTTGGTACCAAAAATTCGCCGATTGGACAATCATCCGTTGGATACTTCCCCATTCCCTCGATGTGTGCAACCAAGAAATCCTTCCCCTAAAGCAAGAATTGCAAAAAATGCTCCCGTTGTGGAAAAATATCCGCATACCCGTAACTGTCATCCAGGGAGAAAAGGATACCTTAGTTCCACCAGGGAATGCAACTTTTGCAAAAAAAATGCTAATCAATACAGCTAAAGTTGATATGATTGTAAAGAAAGAAATGAACCACTTTGTACCTTGGGAACATCCAGAATTGATTAAAACAGCAGTACTAGGCTATCTCTCCGAAGTACATACGAAGGAAAAACAATAATAACTTCTCGACATATGTATCCAATCACAGACGATTTATAAAAGGTCTATTTTTTAAATCCTGGATATTATTTTCTCAAACAAATAAGATCTATTTGTCTCAATTAAAATGATAA
>JBCCIA010000154.1:0-12241 GCA_039028475.1 Spirochaetota bacterium
AACCAGGTACTTCTCGATTTTGCATTCTATTTACCTTTTAATAGTTTTTCTCGATAAATTCCATCAATTTTTCTTTTGCTATGGATTTATCTGGCAAAGGGTTCAAAATAAAGATAATTCTTTCCTTGCTTTCAGTTTACGTGTATCTGGTGTATTGAATAAAAATGGCTGTTCTTCTGACATAGCTCTTCCTCCATAGAAAACTAATCATCTGATTCCCTATTTTTTGGACAATGCTTTTTTTAGCAATTCGTACGTTTTTTTGGAAACACACCCATAGCCTGTTTCCAAACTACAGGTGCATTTTGGTAAAACATAACTGTCCATTGGTTCAAGGGTTTGTCGCAGTAGTTTGAGCTGCTTCATTCCAAGCTTGCGGCGTTTTCAGGAATAGACTCTAGGCTTGTTTAGACGATCCAGGACGATTTCTAAGCGATCCATTAGACCTTTGTAGTCTGTGCAAATGGTTTGGTTTTCCATAGGGTTCTCCTAATTGTTGTAATTATAGTTTACCCAAGGGTGGAAAAGGCTTGACCGTGTACTGAGTGTACACAGAATTCTCTTTACCACCTTGAGTGGGGAATATATCTCGATTATCAGGAAGTCAATTGAATTCCAAAATTATTCTTTATACCTAAAGAGTAAATAAACGAATTTTTTTATTTTTTTCACGAAATAGGAGTTCACTAAGCTATTTTTTTGACCTGTTACTAGTAGGAGCTATTCTATGAAGCAACAGAATAAAAAAGATACCAAAGGCTTGTTACTCCTACACAATGACATCGTTTTCAAAATATTCTGTATCCAAAAACCACATCTATTAGCAAGACTGCTTAACGCAGTACTAGGCTTCGATGGTTCTCGACAAATACAAAACCTAAAATTATTAAACCCAGAAATACCAGGCGAAATATATAGCGACAAACTATCCGTACTAGACATCCGTGCCACCGACCAAAGGGGAGAGCATTTTGGCATAGAAATGCAGGCATACCCACAAAATTATTTTGCCAAGCGAGCACTCTTCTATTGGGGCAAAATCTATACAACACAGCTCGACAGAGGTGAGGATTACCCCCAACTGCAAAAGACCTATTCGATTTCTTTTCTAAATTTCAAACTATTCCATGAACCAGATTGCCACTCTATCTTCCAGGTGCTCAAAAGAAACAAGCCAGAAATCGTCTTGACGCCAAATCTCGAAATTCATATATTCGAACTAGCCATGTTTACCAAAAACATGCAGGAGCTAAAGAGCGAGCTGGACTACTGGATCTATCTGCTACAAAAAGCAGCACACTTGCAGGAGAAAGATATGAAAGAACTAAAAACAAGAAACCCGATCATCAAAGAGGCCATCGAAGCCCTACAAGACATATCCCTGGATAGAAAAACCAGAGACTACTACGAATTACGTCTCAAATCAGAGCGTGACTTCAATGCCATGAAAGATTATGCTTATGACAGAGGCATAGAACAAGGTATCGAAAAAGGGATTGAAAAAGGAATTGAAAAAGGAATTGAAAAAGGAATTGAAAAAGGAATTGAAAAAGGAATTGAAAAAGGAATCACGCAAGGAATAAGCAAAGGCGTTCAAAAGGAAAGAAAAAGAGCAGAGAAGTTACAAAAAATTCGAGAAAGAAAAACAGCTCTTCGCACAGCCATCAAGTTAAAAAAGTCTGGTATGGATGTAGACTTTATTAGTGGGATTGTGGAATTACCAGAAAGCTACCTGGAGCGATTTTTTGAGAAAGTTCGTGTATAACTCCTGCCCCTCGACTCAGCTCAGGGTTCGGTATTTTTAGAAATATTCTTTCTAGGTAGAAGGTAAATTAACCCTTCTCACTCATCCATAACGCCAGCTTCAGCAAATCCTTTAGCTCGTAATAAGCAAGAATCACACTGCCCACAAGGTTTCCCGTCTATTGGGTCATAACAAGAATGTGTCATACCAAAGGGAACTTGGAGTTCTTTGCCAAGTAGAACAATGTCTTTCTTTGACATATCTACCAGTGGCGTTTCGATTTGCAGAGAACCTT
This sequence comes from Spirochaetota bacterium, assembly GCA_039028475.1. Taxonomy (GTDB): domain Bacteria; phylum Spirochaetota; class Leptospiria; order Leptospirales; family Leptospiraceae; genus JBCCIA01. The sequence goes on from JBCCIA010000154.1 coordinate 2,040, forward strand.
CTTGTTGTCCCTGTTTTGTGCCAAGGGCTATGGCTTTCGCAAAGGTAGCAATAAACTCTGGACGACAATCAGGATAGCCCGAATAGTCTAAGGCATTGACACCGATATAAATCTTTGCAATCCCCTTACTTTCCGCAAGCGAACAAGCATAGGAGAGGAACAGAATGTTTCTTCCAGGGACATAGGTATTGGGAATTTCTTCCGATTGCAATTGGTTCTTGGGTACAGAGATAGAAGCATCGGTTAATGAGGAACCAGAGAAAACTGTGGGGTCTAATCTGATGATGTGGTGGGGAATGGAGAGTTTAGTTGTGATTGCTTTTGCTTTCTCCAACTCAATGCTATGCTTCTGTGAATAGTGAAACGAAACGGTATGAACTTCATCATTATCCCTACGTGCCAAATACAGACAGGTCGTGGAATCCAAACCTCCCGAAAACAGTACAAGCGCTTTTTTCATTTATAAATACCTCGGCAAAAAAGAACCGTTCCACAGTTCAACTTTTTCGCGTTCCACCACGCTCTCGTTTGTTGGAGTAGGACATCTCACGCATACGATCCATGACATTAAAAAAACCAATCAGATCCTGCTCATCGAAATTCTTTTTTAAAAGGCGGTTCACACGCATCCATATTTTCTTTGCTTTGGGTGCATAGGAACGTGCTTTGTCCGACAAGAAAACATTAATCGAACGCTTATCGTTGCTACCTGTTTTGCGAACTACCAGTTCTGCTTTTTCTAGACGATCTACCAAACGGGTGATAGAAGTGGAATCCTGAGCCAATAATTCGGAAAGCTCTTTGATAGTCATACCATTCTTATCGTATAACCCTTTCAAGGCCAAGAACTGGATGGGAGTAAGACCTGCCTTTTTCAAAGTCATTTCCATGACCCGGTTCACGGAGCGAAAGGCAATGCTCAAGCTAAAGTAAAAGCATTTGTTATTTGTCAATTCCTCTACATCAAAGTTTCTATTCATAAAGCAACCACTATTCCTTCGTACGGCTGTAACTCTAGCTGTTCCACATCCAATGTCTGTCCTATTTTTTGACAATCTGTTGCATAGATGATTTCACCAGAGAAAATACCTGATATCGAACTTGCCAGTTTTTCTTTTCGACTATAAAAATTCAACAGAATTAAAACTTTTTCCTCCTCCCAAGTACGTGTATAGGCAAGTACGCGAATGGAGGGAATATCTAAAAACTCTGTCTTTCCCTTAAGTATAGACGATTTTTTTTGTCTTAAGTTTATCAAAGTTTGGTAGGTACGCCACAAGCTAGTTTCATCTTGCATCTGTTTTTCTGCATGGATGCTTTGCCAATTTTTATCCAACGGCAACCAAGGCTCTGCCTCCGTAAAGCCAGAATTCTTATCTCCATTCCAACACATAGGTAGGCGGGCATTGTCACGCCCCTTATAAAAAGGCCAATACCTCTTTCCTACCGGATCTTGAAGCAATTTGCGTACCACAGATTGGCTCTGCATGCCTAGTTCCTCGCCATAGTAAAGAAAAGGCGTACCTCTCTGGGTGAGAAGTAAAATAGCAGCCAATTTGGCTCTTTCTTGGGTTTTCTTAGACCAAAACCCCGAAAACCGACTACTATGTCGGTCAAAATCATGGTTGCTCAAGACATAACACGGCCACCTGTCTTCTCCCAAGGCTTTTTCCCAAGCGGTTATGATTTCGCGAAATTTGCGTGGACTCCAGTTTGCAAAAAAGAAAGAAAAGTTAAAGGTTAGCGATAACTCGTCATCTGGGTCGCCATAATAGCTTGCGGGGAGTTCGGCTGTGCCTGGAGGCTCTTGGAAAACCTCTCCTACTGTCATTTTCTCTCCCTGTTCTGCTAAGACTTGGTTTAACCGTTTTAGGATTGTATGCAACTCAGGACGGTTCCTATCATATATATGGGTTTCCCTGTCATAACGACGCATCGCCCGTATACCCCAAAAAAATCTGGTAGGGTTTTCACGTAGCTCTTCATCTTTGACAAAACAATTCACTACGTCCAAACGATAGCCATAAACTCCCATCTCTGACCAGTAACGAACGATGGAAAATACAGCTTCCTGTACCTGTGGATTGCGCCAATTGAGATCCGGTTGTTCTGGCCCAAAGGCATGGTAGTAGTATTCGCCGGTCTGCTCATCCAAAGTCCAGGCACTTCCTCCAAAGGCACTCAACCAATTATTGGGAGCTTTTTTGCCCTTACCTGGGTGCCAAATGTACCAGTCTCGCTTTTCACTATCACGTGATTGCCGCGATTCTTGGAACCAAGGGTGCTGATCCGAGGTATGGTTGATCACTAAATCCATGATAATCTTAATGTCTCGTTTTTTGGCTTCGGCGATCAACTCTTGGAAGGTGGCAATGTCGCCAAATATGGGATCAATTTCACGATAATCGGATACATCATAGCCAAAGTCGGCCATTGGCGACACATTGATCGGAGATAACCAAATAGCATCGACCCCTAAAGAGTTTGTTCCACCTTTCAAATAGTCAAGTCGTTGGATAATTCCGCGTAAGTCACCTACTCCATCTCCGTTGGAGTCCTGGAAACTTCGTGGATAGATCTGGTATATGACTGCTTTTTTCCACCATTCCATTGCAATTAGATTTCTAAGGACATAATCTCTGGCTTAGCCTGTATTTGCAATTGGATTTGCTGTTGGATTTCTTGCAAAACTTGTGGATCTGTCACTTTCTCACCTTGAGCATTCTTTAAGTAAAACGAGTCGTAGATATAGTCTGCGCTGGTACTTGCACGGATAAAGTCCAACTCCAAACCAAAGGAAAGCAAGATCTTCAAAATACGGTAAAGCAAACCAATCGAATCGGGCAGACGCACCTCTAGTATGGTATAGTCTTTGTGCAATTCGTTCTGGAAGGTAACCATCTCTTCTACCATCCCTTGGGGAATTTCATTTTGCATATACATACTGACAGGGGAATCCAATAGGTCCGCTACAGCAGTCTTACCCAAGATCACTGATACCAGCGTATCCTGTAATCTCTGCATACGTTCCTGTAGTATATTTCCAGAACCATCCTGCTGTGTGATTTGTACCTGGGTGATAGCAGTATCGTGCACGGAAAAGGAACGAAGTCCTACCACATTCAACCCTAAAGAAGAAACGGTCCCACTGATATCAGACATTAAAAACTTATAGTTTTTGCTATATACGGTTACCAGAACCATAGCAGGTTCTTTGGCGCACTCTATCTCTGGAAAAAAGTTAGGCTCGTGCATAGCTCTATTGTAATTTACATAATGCTGTAAAATTTTACGGGGAGAATAAAAGTGCAAATAGCTCTCTGGTTGCATAGCACCAGCAAAGTCCAGTATTTCCTGTAAATATTGTTCGGGCACTTTCTCTTTTTCCTGCAAATAATTGCGCAATTTCTCTTTCTGCGAGTCTTTTTTGGGAATAGGAATTTCTTTTTGGAAATGTGCAAGTGTCAGCTTGAAGAGCCTATACAAGATGTCTTTCTTCCAGTTTGTCAGGACACCCGGACCCACAGACTTTGTATCGATAATCGTCAATACATACAACAAACGCAAGCGCTCTTCCGAACCGATCGAGTTGGCAAAATTGCTGATGAGCAGAGGATCTGAAATGTCTCTCTTACTAGAAACTTCTGACATATCGATATGCTTCTCTACCAAAAAGCGAAACAGGTCGATCTCATCTTCTGTTAAACCCATACGCTCACCAATGGAATTGGCCATTTCGGCTCCATATTGGCAGTGGTCACCTTCTCTCACCTTACCAGCATCGTGGATAAGAATCGCTATATAGAGGATTTCTACTTGCTCACACTTGACAAACTCCGCTTGTACTTGCTCGTCATCGAACGTACCATCCACCAAAGTATCAAGCTCACGTAGGATATACAAGGTATGCTCGTCGACCGGGTACTCGTGGTGGTAGCTGAATAGGGGAAAGTATTTACAAGCTCCAAACTCAGGGATCAATTTTTCCAGAATATTGCAATGGTGCATTTCGGTGAGAATTCGTCCGGCTTTGGTTTGTTTTCTGAGAATCTGCCAAAAAATATCGATCGCAATCTTAGAGTTTTGGAAATTGTCCTGAAGAAACTCCGCAGCAAAACGAATCTCATTCATCAATGTCGCGGATAGTATCAAATTCTGCTCTTGGCACAGTTGGAAAATCTGCATTATATCGCGAGTCACAGTATCTGGGTGAGAAAAGAAACTTCCCATGCGTGGTGGATAGAGGTAATTTTTCTTTTTTTGCAAGGTAATCTGCTTAAACTCAAAATCTTCGAGTTTGCGCTTTTTCTGGATTCTTTTATGATCTAAATAGATTGAGATAAAAAAATAGGCTTGGTGCTGGTGTTCGTAGAACAAATGCATCAAACGATCCACCGAGTTCAATTCATCTTTGGGTCCTAAGTTCAAATACTCCGCAACCGAAGATTGTATTGTAAGGTCTAATCTATCATTTTTGTATTTTTCTAGGGTATGGATAGCAGTTCGCGTTTTGAGAAAGAAATCATAAGCATTTTCAAAAGACTGAAACTCGCCTCGCATTAGGTTAAAATTGGAGTGGATGATGGGTAGGCTTGTATAGTTGGAATTGAGCTTTTCCAACCAATATATGGTTTGCATATCACGCAGGCAAAACGGGTCATTTTTTAAATTAGGCTCAGCAACCAAAAAAGGGCGTTCTGAGTGTATCTTATCCCGCAAGTGGTTCTTTTTCCATGCACCATATTTCATACATAGTTCTGTAGGTAGGTCATAGAGCACATTGACAAGAAATTTTTCATAAACCGTCTCAGAACCTGCGATCAAACGAGCATCCAGTAAAGCATAAAAGGATTCAGGATTGTCTAGGTATTGTTTGGTTTCTTCTATCGTACGGCAGGAATGGCCGATTTGCTTCTTAGAGTCATAGAGAAAATTATTGATATACGAAATTGATTCAGTCAGTAGGCTTTCTGGTAGGTCTTCAAAAAGGTAGAGTAAGTCAAGGTCTGATTCGGGGCAAAGCTCCATACGACCGTAGCCCCCAATTGCAATTACACAAAATTTCTGCCGCAGTTCAGGGTACCTTTCAGCGATCTCGTCAAACAAACGCGATACTTCGCCATCCATGATATAGGTCAACTGCCTACAAATGAACTTTCCAGACGGAATGTGCTGGCTTTTTTCCAGAGTCTTTTGGAATAGCGTGCTTATATTCGGTTTAATCAAATCGTATCTACCTTCAACTAAAAGAGACGTGATAACAAAGAAAAGGTCAAATGCTATTTTTGGATGTTTGGGGAAAAAGATTCATCTTTCAGGTTTGGATTCTGAGAATAGTACAGGGCAAATCCCTATCCTGTAGTTGTATTTTTAATTCGTAAAGTTATTATATGGTTTCCTAAAAGACCTTATTTACTTCCAATACAAAGCCTTCTATGGTTTTACTATGAATCGTATCACCACTGTGTGCGGTTTGTTTTTTGATCAGAATCCCAGCCTTGTTGTGGTAGACTTCAATCCATTGTTCTTCGGGATGGACAATCCAATACTCTTGCACAAAAAAGCGACCATAGAGTCCTAGTTTGGTTTTGCGGTCATACTCTTCATTGCTGGGAGAGATAATTTCGATAATAAAGTCTGGAGCACCTTTGATTTTCTTTTCGATAATGTTTACCAGGCGAATGGAAACAAAGAGTAGATCGGGTTGCACAACATTTTTTTCATCTAAACGCACATCAAGAGGAGCAAAGCGAACTTCACCTAATTTTTTGTTTTTTACGTAAATGCCAATTTCTAAATGAAGGTTGGCGAGTATTCTCTGGTGGTTGTTCGTGGGTGATTTCATAAATACTAACCTTCCTTCGATGAGTTGGTAGGGGGCATTTTCTGGTAGGAGCTCGAAGTGTTGTTCGTTGTATTCCTTATTGGCTGCGATTCGCGTTATTACAAATTGTCCCTTTTCATCTTGGAAGAGTATTTGTTCCTCGATGACTTTAAAGTGATTTGCTCCTAAGTCTAGTGGTTGTGCGAGTTCGAGCAATTCTCTGTGTATTTGTGTTTCCATAATAATCAGGTGTTAAGTTTTGGACTTTAAGAAAAACAAGTCAACGATTTTTTGCTAAACTCTGGTGCAAAGAATGATTGAACGAATACACAGGACAAGGCAAAACCCCATCCTGTGGCTGTGTTTTTAGTTCTAACCCCATTCTTCGCGTAAGGCTTTGATCTGTGCCTGTGCCAATTCTCGGTAACGTTCGCGTCTGCGGGAGGAGTATTGTCTGTCGACTAGCCAAAGTTTGTCTACTAGGACTGTGAGACGGTCTAACATCCCTTCGTAATCGAATTCTTCTGTGTTTTCCATATAGGTATACCTCGTTTGTTGTTGTATTGAGTTACCCAAATGGTGTGGAAAAGACTTGACGTGTACGGATTTGTACACAGACTTTTTTCACACCTTTGGGTGATGTTTCTCAGTCCGGGGAAGGTCGCCAAACTCAATCCGGGCTGAGAGCTTTCTGCATCTCTTATTTCACTTCAATGTTTTTCATTCTTATGGTAAATTTTTGTTGGTACTGTGGGTTTGTCTATAGTTTTTTTGAATGTTCGATTAAAAATATTGAACTTGAAAACTAAATTTTGACTAAATACTGTTGTATTTATTTTAACTATCAGTGATATTTATGAGTGAATTTCAGGAGTTTAGGATTATTACTCCAAACTCTTTCACCCTCTCTGGATGAACCTTGCTATTCCTACGATAAGTTTCAGACCTTTGCCTTTGCTCTTCTCAATAAGTTTTCTTTCCTGTAAAGTGATTTCTTCCATCAGCTCTGCTTGCCAAAGAGACGCTCGTTCTAAACCAACACATTCTTCGGTTAAGGTAAAGTCTTCTTCTTTATGATAGTAATAGAAGCCACCAGCGTGCCAAAAAGAAAAATTAATCCTCTTCGTACAATAAAAAACCCCCACCTTTCGGTGAGGGTTTTAATAATATGGTCAAGCCTCACGACCTATTAGTACTACTCGACTCAATGTGTTACCACACTTACATCTGTAGCCTATCAACCGGGTAATCTTCCCGGGGTCTTCAGCCTTGCGGAGGGAGATCTTATCTTTGGAGGGGCTTCCCGCTTATATGCCTTCAGCGGTTATCCCTGCCGAACATAGCTACTCAGCAATGCTCCTGGCGGAACAACTGATACACTAGAGGTTCGTCCACCCCGGTCCTCTCGTACTAGGGGCAGGTTCCATCAAATCTCCGACGCCTGCGAAGGATAGGGACCGAACTGTCTCACGACGTTCTGAACCCAGCTCGCGTACCGCTTTAAATGGCGAACAGCCATACCCTTGGGACCTGCTTCAGCCCCAGGATGCGACGAGCCGACATCGAGGTGCCAAACCGCGTCGTCGATATGGACTCTTGGACGCGATCAGCCTGTTATCCCCGGAGTACCTTTTATCCGTTGAGCGATGGCCCTTCCACTCAGAACCACCGGATCACTAAGCCCTGCTTTCGCACCTGCTCGACTTGTTGGTCTCGCAGTTAAGCTCCCTTATGCCTTTACACTCTTTGCGCGATTTCCGTCCGCGCTGAGGGAACCTTTGGGCGCCTCCGTTACTATTTGGGAGGCGACCGCCCCAGTCAAACCGCCCGCCTGACAATGTCTTGTAATTGGAGTTACAGTTAGAACTCGAGTTCAGTAAGAGTGGTATTTCAACGACGACTCTGCCCAGACTAGCGTCCAAGCTTCACAGTCTCCCACCTATCCTACACATACTAAACCAAAGTTCAATGCCAGGTTGCAGTAAAGGTTCACGGGGTCTTTCCGTCCTTTCGCAGGTAGCCCGCATCTTCACGGGCACTACAATTTCGCCGAGACTCTCGTTGAGACAGCAGGGAGGTCGTTACACCATTCGTGCAGGTCGGAACTTACCCGACAAGGAATTTCGCTACCTTAGGACCGTCATAGTTACGGCCGCCGTTTACCGGGGCTTCGATTCCGAGCTTCGCTTACGCTAACCAGTCCTCTTAACCTTCCGGCACCGGGCAGGTGTCAGTCCCTATACATCATCTTACGATTTAGCAGAGACCTATGTTTTTGGTAAACAGTCGCCACCCTCATTTCTCTGCGCCCAGTAGATGCTACGCCGCAGGGCTTCACATCCGCCGGGTCCCTTTCTCCCGAAGTTACAGGGATATTTTGCCGAGTTCCTTAACGAGAGTTATCTCGAACACCTTAGAATTCTCTTCTTGCCTACCTGTGTCGGTTTGCGGTACGGTTGACTAAGTCTAAACTTAGAAGCTATTTCTTGGCAGCGGGGAATCTCCAGCTCCACTTCTCCGGTAGAGAAGCTCCTTTGGAACCTCAGCTCAGCATGCGGATTTACCTACACGCCTCAAAGCCTACATTCCTCTGCGGGGTAAACCAACACCCCACCTGGATATCCTTCTGCGTCACTCCATCGCACAACTCGTCAGTTCAGGAATATTAACCTGTATTCCCATCGACTACGCTTTTCAGCCTCGTCTTAGGGGCCGACTAACCCCCGGCGGATTGGCCTTGCCGGGGAATCCTTAGGCTATCGGTGAAGGGGAATCTCACCCCTTTGACGCTACTCATGCCGGCATCTTCACTTCTCACTCCTCCAATGCTCCTTGCGGTACATCTTCAACGGATGAGAGAACGCTCTCCTACCACTCAAGTAAACTTGAATCCGCGTCTTCGGTAGTATACTTAGTCCCATTACATTTTCGGCGCAAAAACACTCGACCAGTGAGCTATTACGCACTCTTTAAAGGGTGGCTGCTTCTAAGCCAACCTCCTGGTTGTCTCCGTATCTTCACATCCTTTACCACTTAGTATACATTTTGGGACCTTAGACGGCGGTCTGGGCTGTTTCCCTTTCGACTATGAAGCTTATCCCCCACAGTCTGACTGCTATGCTTGGAGTCACAGTATTCGGAGTTTGATAGGGGTTGGTAAGCTTGTAGGCCCCCTAGCCCTGTCAGTAGCTCTACCCCTGTGACTAAACACATAACGCTAGCCCTAAAGCTATTTCGGAGAGAACCAGCTATTGCCAGATTTGTTTGGCCTTTCACCCCTATCCACAGGTCATCCCAAGACTTTTCAACGTCAACGGGTTCGGTCCTCCAGTTGATTTTACTCAACCTTCAACCTGCCCATGGATAGATCATCTGGCTTCGGGTCTACTACATGCTACTTAGACGCCCTATTAAGACTCGCTTTCGCTACGCCTGCGACATTTCATTGTCTTAAGCTCGCAACATAAAGTAACTCGCCGGCTCATTCTACAAAAGGCACACCATCACCCACATAAGGGGCTCTGATACCTTGTAAGCATACGGTTTCAGGTTCTATTTCACTCCGGTCTCCCGGTACTTTTCACCTTTCCCTCACGGTACTTGTTCTCTATTGGTCATCAGGTAGTATTTAGCCTTGGGGGGTGGTCCCCCCAGATTCCCACAAAATTTCACGTGTTTCGTGGTACTCAGGTGCATGCCGGAAGGCTTTAGATTTTCGATTACGGGACTTTCACCCTCTATGGTTGGCTTTTCCAATACCATTCTTCTAATCTAAAACTTGATAACTCCCTGGTAGCTTACAGTCGCTACCTGGCATGTCCTACAACACCTCTGCTACAGCGGACTGCACCTGTAACATAGACAGAGGTTTAGGCTCTTTCGCTTTCGCTCGCCGCTACTCACAAAATAGAGGTTTCTTTCTTTTCCTCCGGGTACTCAGATGTTTCAATTCCCCGGGTTTGGCCTTCGTTTGCACGAATCTGCACTGAGTGCAGGGGTTCTCCCATTCGGAAATCGGCGGTTTAGCTTGTTTACAGCTTACCGCCGCTTATCGCAGCAAACCACGTCCTTCGTCGCCTCCTGATGCCCTGGCATCCCCCGTATGCCCTTATCCACTTGACCATATTATTTCTTACTCATACACAATAAATGCACATAAATAAAAAGATCATTTGTCAACGGCTCTCTCGCCAGTCACCGATTTTCTTATTTCTAAGATGTTATAAAATTGCTTTAATTTTTTACGTTTTGTTTGATTCTACAAATGAACATGCACCTCATACAATAGGTAACTAAACACTCAAACGTTTTTAGCCACTGCATCTCGTGCGGAAATCCAATATGAGACAACCATCCCAATAGTCAAACACTTTTTATA
>JBCCIA010000155.1:0-12212 GCA_039028475.1 Spirochaetota bacterium
AAATAAGAATAAGCTTTAAAAAAAGACAAATATATAAATAAGGCAATCTATGAGTAAAAAAAAGAAGAATAATAAGATAACACAACTCCAAAAGAAGAACATATAGAAAAGAAAAATAACAAAGAAATAAAAAAGCTAACGAAAAAACTAAATACAAAAGATAGTAAAAATTTAGAAGAAGTCACTAAGAGATTAGAAGATAATTTAGATTCCCCTGACACCTTAAAGAAAAAATTACTAACCAGTGTTACCGAATTGCAGGCGCAAAAGTTAGCCTTAGTGGATAGACTTAATGTTGTACTAGATGAATTGCAAGATAAAGGCGGAAAAGATCTTACTATAATAAAAACCTACCGAAAGTATATCAAATCAATTATGGGTATAAATGTTGATGTAAGTGACACAGAAGGTTTATGGGTGCGATTTCAAGGTTGGCTCACATCTGAAAAAGGTGGCGTCAAGTGGCTTTTCAATATAGCTCTTTTTCTATGGATCATAATCTTAGGCATATACCTTTCCAAAGCGATAAAGCACTTTTTAAAAGGGAAAACTACTGATTCGATGCAAATTTTTCTCAATGGTGTAATCCAAAAATTAATCATTGCCAGTGGCTTTCTATTTTGTTTGTCTATTTTAGGAATTGGCTTAGGACCCGTTATTGCTCTATTAGGGGGTCTTTCCGTAGGTATCGGTTTTGGTTCACAGGCTTTAGTGAACAATTGGATCAGTGGCCTGATTCTTTTATTTGAACGCACGATCAAACCTGGTGATGTAATAGAAGTAAATGGCCAAATAGCAAAAGTTATCAAAATAGGCATACGTACCATCACAGTGCAAACGATCACGAATATAGAAATGATAGTTCCAAATGGTAACCTATTAAATAATACAGTTGTGAATTATACATTGACAAAAAAAGACGCAGAGTTTGCAGTACAGGTCGCAATACCATACACTACAGACCTCCACAAAGCATATGAACTTATCACACAAGCATGTAAAGAGCACAAAGAGGTCATTACTAGCAAAATACGATTGCAAGATTTGTGTAATGGGGTTATTGAGATCAAATCAATGATATCTATCCAAGAACCATTGGAAACATTCAAGATTTGTCATGAAGTTCGAACAAGAATCTGGGAACTATTCAAGGAAAATAATATTTCTATTGCCTATCCTCCAAGAAGCCTTTATATGCAAAAAGACTCTCCCTTAGAAACTATAAATGAAAACTAAAAAGCAATTCGCAGTGGCTTTAGATTTGCAGGAGTTTGCTGGTATTCATAAAATTATTTTACAAAATAAAGCAATTTAAATCTCATTACGAAATGATGGGACTAGGCTTGCAACAATTACAAGATTTTGCTAACAATGGTTTTTTACTTCTGCGTAATTTCACGGACCTGCAAACATGCACAGACATATTGCAAAAAGCAAAATTGCATTTCAAACAACAAATCCCACCCTTTGAAAGTGAGCAAGAATACCTACAGATAGACAACAATAAACTAACTATCAGACGTCTTAGGCAAGTCTACCAAAGAGAAACAGTGTTCCAAAAGTGGATGACAAATAGTGAAATCCGACCGTTCTTATCGCAACTCCTGCAAGACGAGCCTATTCTAACTTTAGCACACCACAACTCAATTATGACCAAGACTCCTAAAGAAAGCTCGATTACCTCTTGGCACCAAGACAGACGCTACTGGCATTTCCAAAATGACAATTTAATATCTATATGGTTGAGTTTGGGAGAAGAGTACTTAGAAAATGGTCTATTGGAATTTATCCCTGGCTCTCACAAAATAAACTTTCATAAAGAGCAATTTGATGCAATGGGGAATTTTTTGCAAACAAGAGAAGACAACCAGAAGATAATCGCCCAGAGGGCACACCAGAATTTATTTCCAGGTGATGTAGTATTATTCCACTGCCGTACCCTGCACTATGCCAATAGAAACACTACGGAACATACAAAGTTCTCTTTTGTCTACACCGTACGTGGCAAAAAAAACCTACCGATCCAGAATACCAGAAGTGACTCCAAAGAAATCGCTTTATAGATAAACACTGACATACAAACTATTAAAACTCCTCTAAAGACCACATTTATTGCTATAGAAAATTTGCTTATAGTGAAACAATTCGGTTTTTTTAAAAAACACAACTAAAAATATATAGTCTTGCAAGATACATTACACGTACTGAATGAAATGTAGTATCCATCTAACCACAATTTTTCGCTTGACTCTCCAGTGCATTCTATCGTTTCATTGTCATATAACGCTGACACTAAATTCACAATTTCTCTTTAAGAATAAAGAATATCCCATGATACTAAAAAAATTTCTTACCTACTTCTACCTCCTGATTTTTTTAACAGGCTTCAAAACTACTGTTCTTGCCCAAGCTGAAACAAAACCAGCTGGCACCAATGCGAATCTGCTTAAAGTAAACGTTGCCGTTTTACCCCCTTGTGTTATAAAACGCAAAGACGGTGGCTACACAGGTTTTGATGTAGAACTATGGGAGAAAATTGCAGTTCGACTAAAACTCCAATTTGAATACAAAGAAACAAAATTTAAAGAGATCATACCAAATCTAAGTTCCAGCCAAGCAGATGTTGGTTTTGCCTGCCTTACAATCAACAAAGAACGAGAAACGATAACTGACTTTTCTCACCAATACATGAATTCTGGTTTGCACATTATGGTGCGCAATGAGACCAACCTTTCGTTATTCCAAACCGTCAAATCGCTGTTCTCACCCATTTTCTTAAAATCACTACTGTATTTCTTCTTATTTATCGTAATCTGTGGCCACATATTTTGGTTATCTGAAAGGGGTGAAAATTCAATAAATCTAAGTTATTTTCCAGGTATATTTGAAGCCTTTTGGCATATCCTCGTTACCATGACAACTGTGGGTTATGGTGACATTGTACCCAAGAAATGGACGAGTCGGATTATCAGTGCTTTCGTAATGCTAACAGGTATCAGCTTTTTCGGTTGGGTGATTGCAGAATTCTCCTCTGCGATTACATTGCATACACTTGATACTCGTATTACCTCTCCTAAGGATCTAAATGAGAAAACAGTTGCCACACTGAAAGGCTCAACAAGCATCAAAACATTGGAACAAGTGGGAGCCTTTGTAGTCCAAACAAAAAGTATTGGTGAATCTTTCGTCCAATTGGAAAAAAATAAAGTCGACGCAGTTGTTTTTGACGCTCCCTCACTACTCTACCACCAGATCCATGAAGGAAAGGGAAAAGCCAAAGTAGTTGGGAAAATGTTCGATTTGCAAGACTATGGTTTTGCATTTCCCGAAAACAGCAAATTGCGTGAACAGGTAAACCGTATTTTGCTTCGTTTGAAGGATAACGGAGAATACGACGCACTGTACAACAAATGGTTTGGTAAGCATTAAGCCAATACCCTGCTATTCTTAAGTCTTGTAATAGAAGTTTTGCTTTAAAGGTAAAACTTCTAAAACTCGTCTAAGAACCACATCGGTTGCTTACTATTTGCAAACGGCAAAACAATGATTTTATCGGTTAACTTATAACTACTGGCTCCTGGATACATTACAAATAACTTATGCAATTGTAAATCTTGGATAGCGGAGTGCATAGATTTGCTTGTTTTGGGTGCATCCGAATATTTCACTTCTAGCCCGTAGTTCTTGCCAGCGTGTTGCCAGAATAGATCCAGTTCTGTTCCAGTATGCGTCCGCCAAAAATAGAAGTTTCTTTGTGGAATGCCAGAAATCTGGATGACATTTTGGATGACAAAGCCCTCATAGGATGCACCTAAACGTGGCGAGGCTGCTATATCTAATTGCGTTTCCAGAGCAGAAAAATAATGGTAGATGCCAGAGTCATTGAAGTAGAGTTTTGGATTTTTAGTGATGCGTTTGCCAATATTTTGGAACCAAGGTTGTAAAGTGCGGATCATAAAGGTTCCCTCTAGGATTTCTAAATAACGACGCACAGTTGTGTCCGAAACACCAAAGGAACGAGCCAATTCAGAATAGTTTAAAACCTGTCCGTTGTAGTGAGCCAGCATTGTCCAGAAACGGCGTAAGGTATTGGCAGCGATCCGCAGTCCCAATTGGGGAATGTCTCTTTCTAAAAAAGTTTGGATGTAGTTTTCTCTCCACAACCAAGAAGCCTGGCGATCCGTAGCAAGATAGGAACGTGGAAAACTCCCCTGCACCCATAAATGGTTTATTTTGTCTTCGCTAATATCCTGTAAACTAAAGCCACCCATGGGATGGTAGCCAATTCTCCCTGCAAGCGAATCCGAACTTTGCTTGAGTAATAGTGGTGAGGCACTTCCTAAAAGTAGATATTTTTGTTCAGGCTTGGTGTCGATCAAATAACGCAACAGGGGGAAGAGTTCCGGCTTGCGTTGGATCTCGTCAATTGCAATAGTCCCCTGCAAGGATTCCAGGTTTAACTGCGGATTTTCCAATATTTGCCAATCTCTGGGGTTCTCTAAATCAAAGAAATGATCCACTCCATACTGCTGGGCAAGGATAGTTTTTCCACACTGGCGTGGCCCAAAAATCCCTACGGCGGGAAAAATCTGGAACAATTTCTTAATATTTTGCAGGTCACTGCGGCGTTCAACGAGCATTATCTAGGTAATTTGCTAAGATAGACTTTGAATTTTCAAGGATAATGCTTTATTTTGAAGTATTTTTTCGTTGCTTCCCAAATTGGAGGATAGATTGTAAGCGTATGAAACTCTTAGAGTTGGGAATCAAAGACTATAGGCAATTCAAAGATATCAAAATAGATCTGACTGATCCCCAAATGGAGAACCTTTCAAAAAGAATAGCTTATCTCTGAACTCAGCAAACTGGGCGAAGCCTATAATTTTGATGCCTAATGAAGTTCTTAGGAAAAAATAAAAATGCATCCTTTTCTAAAACACTATTCTTCCAAGACACAGAAGTTTTCGCTTGACTCGCAAATGTACCTTGCTATTTTACTATCATATAACGCTTTTTTCAAACGATTGCGTTGGTTAAGCTCGTCGATCGGATGAACAAACCAGAAACCTACTCGCTCAAACGCCGCAGACGCTACCATGCCTTAGCTTTAAAGCAAATAAGCTATCTACAATAGCAGTTGGACTGGGAAGCAGGGATACTGTAGGTATTTTTTTTATTCTAATACTCCTCCTTTAAGGCTTGCCGGTTGTGAGAAACAACAGATTCTTTATTGCCTCTATTGAAGAAAAAGTAAGTAACCGCTGTGATCATACACAGCCCATTGTATACCAACATCATGTATTTGCCCTTGAACTCTGCCTGTGCTTCTACACCTGCAAATTGCAAACCTATAGCTCCAAGTAGATAAGTCATTGGAATCAAACCGAGAATATAGGGTGCTAAGAATTTAGCTTTCTTCCACACAAGGATGTAAATAGCTCCGGTCAAATAGTTAGAAATGCCAAAGGCTCCCATCAGCACCAAAGAATCTGGTAGAGGCTCTATCTTTGCTACATTTTGTGATGCCCACATAATATTGAATGTATGCATAAAACCTCTGAATAAATCAAGAATACCCAATCCTAACAATAAATTTGCACTAAAGTTTAATAGCTTGTTCATAACCTTTCTTCTCCTTCCCCTAATCTATGCAGTACCAGATGTTAGAAAACTCTTACTGCTTGGGGATATTAGTTTATTTCTATTTCCATAATACACCTTAAGACAAGAAAAGTCGACCGAGTGTATCTATTTGAACAAAAAAAAAGGTTTGAGTTTATAAATTACTACCGAATCAGGTCGATTTTCTATACTCACCACAATTAGACTTTAGTATTCACCAAAGGTATCCTGCAAAAGCCTTTTACTTGCCTCAGACAGTTGCACTCGTGGGTCTACCGTAACCTGCACTTTGTTCAATTTTTCTACTACCATGTGATTACAGAGTTTACCCACTACACTTTGAATCGCATGGTTATAATCTTCTTCGGTGAATGTTTCTTCATAGTAAATCTCTAAACAATCAATATCTGCATACCTGGCTTGCTTTGTTGTTTGATCCCAAAGAAGCAGATATACTATATTGTTCGTATTTAGGGGAAAGTCAAAGTTGCTAATGATACCAACCAATCGTTCGACTCCTGAAATGGTATTCTCATGCCTACAATCAGCAATAGAACATTCATAACGTCTATAGATAAGAGCATTTTTCTTACCAGGAACAGGCCGAAGGTAATGTTGCATACATAACATTGTCACACTCGTTGCCATTTCTGCTCTCTCCATTTGGGAAGCCTTGGAGAAAAATTCAAAGATTTGATCTGTTATAGCTAAAATAGGGAAAGTAACAATGCAAGAAAAAAACGATACATTTATATCTTTAGCATGTATGTATACATTGTTTATCAGAAATGATAGGGATACAATAAATGCACCTATAAGAAAGTTATAGAAAACTTTGCCCATTGCTACAGACAAAAAGTTAGAACCACTTCTTTGTAAAAGTTCTTTTTTGCGAGATATAGACAGCGTAAAAAACAATCCCGCAATAGCTGATAGAATGTTAAATAAAAACGATGCAATAAAACCTAATACAAGAGAAGTAATAAAATGAAGGTAGTACAAATAATATCCAGATAAAATTACCAATAACACAAAAAAGATACCATAATATAACTTTCTTCCATAAGAGCTCCACAGTATTGTTCCATCCTGTCCTCTGTAAGAAATGGTAAGGCCAAGCAAAAGTGTTAGTACCATTCCAGTTATTGCAATGACCCCAAGCTGTGAATTGTACAATGCGTCTAGTAACACTCCTACCGCCGTTCCTATCAATGTACCTAACCAAATTCTCAGACCTGTTGCATTGTAAACGAAATGTTCCAACTCAAAGGACAATTGAAGATTCCTAAGCTGAAAGATTTTAAGAAATAGGGAAAGTAGCACAACTCCCAACAACAATCCTACACAAGCAAATAAGATTCCCCAAAGAAGTCCTAATAAGAGACTCTTGAGTATTGCGAATACAATTGATGATAAAGTAATAGAACTAAGGGCTAGATGATTTTTTTGTATGTCATCATTCAACACAAACCAAAACCCAGCAATAAAGCCAATCTTGCAAGCGATTGTCCATAGCTCTCCTGACAGTACACTTTCGAGTATCTGAAATAGTGTTTCTTTTTTAGGTTCAAAAGGCTTGAACATGGTTTGTTTTACCATCGTCATTCCAACGTATCCTCCGGTTAATGTCACAACGAGGATATGGAAAGGTCTTTTGAGATTTATGTCTGCAAAGAATAAAAGTCCCATACAAACTGAGTAGCTAGCTATCAGAAAAAGATAAGGATAGATATTTTTACTACGCGGTAAAAACAACACTACCAAAATTAGATTGGTCAAAACAATAGAAATCTTCCATATAAGATTTCCTGTGTTGGTAACCTCCCCTTTTATGTCTTGTGTATCCACAAATTTTAGCACAAAGGGTGAATAAACTACCATAATGGATAAGAACAAGAAAAGAAATACCCCAATCCCCAAACGAGAATGGATAGCAATGGCCGGCCTATGGTTTACGTAGAGCAGTAGAAAAGCCAGTAACAATAGAATTGCTGACAACCATAACAAAGAATTGGCATGTAAAGATAGATACGAAGAGAACACTACCATTGAAGTGATCGCAGTTAAGATTGAAAACAAAAATGTATCTTTCCAGACAGTTGGTAGCATCATTTATCCTATCTTTGTTCCATAATAGAGACTATACTTCTCAAATCATTTGTCAATTTTGCCCTGGCTGAAAATATTTTTTAAAGCGTGTCTGAAAATAAATACAATCTGTAACCAAAGGAGTTGCTGCAAGAGCCTGTAGTTTTGTTTTAGGACTGTTCTGTTCGTATTAACCAGCAGCAGCTTGGAAGTCTTGCAAAAGCCTTTTACTCGCTTCTGATAGTTGCACTTGTGCATCTACTGTAAACTGTATCTTTTTCAATTTATCCGCCGGCATACTATTGTAGAGTTTGCCCACTACACTTTGGATGGCAAGGTTATAATCGTCCTCTGTAAATTCTTTAGAAAAGCAGACTTCTAGTTGATCTATCATTGCATATCGTGCCTGTCGCAATTCCTGATCCCACAATGAAATGTATAAAGTACCATCCTTTTGTTCCTCGGTGAATTTGCCATCGCGGATGAACCCAATCACTCTATTAACTCCAAATAATACGTGCTCTCTTTTACAATCCACCGCAGGACATTCATAAGAGTAATAGATCAATGCATTGCGTTTTTTGATGATTCTATGGTAATGTATTTGGCAAAGCATTGTTGCAACTTCTTTATCCAATGTTCTATCTTGCTTCTCCACACGAGATGCATGTGAGATATAAGCAAAAAATTCATTATAAATGATAAGTAAAGGAAATGTAAAAATGAACGACATCGAAAACGCCAGCAGAGTTCTACCTTGCGTCGCCTTAGCGATTTTATAAAAGAATGCATAGAAGATTGTCGAATTGAAAGTGACGATGAGTAGAACAAATAAAAACTGATATTTTGTAAATCTAGGCAAAGGTTGCAAAGAAGGTCTGTCTAAAATCCTTGTGCGTAAAATAGAAATAAGAAAAAATTCGGCAGTGATGAGTAATAGCATACTTGGAATTACCAAAAGAAAAAAAACGTCTCTACTATCCCAATGGTGGTAGATAGTGTATATAGGTAGAGCCGCGAGTGCAAATAGTCCGAAAAAATAGTAAACTCTTTGTATACTTTTTTCTCGTGGGAAGCCATCTTTATTTTTTATAATTTGGACTATTGTTAGCAGGACTAAAGTAGCCAGCAATGTTGTGCTCCAACCAATGTAACCAGCAGACGTTTCGAGTATTCCACTAATCATCCATGCAAAAATCACGCTAATAGCGATTTGCGCAAATTTGTGTCGCAAACTAGTAGCACTCCCGGTCAACAAACCTCCTAGTATGCTCCCAGCAAATGCTCCTATTTCTGTTCCTGTATTTGTAGCAAAAACGCTTCCTAGTATGGCACCGAGAAACCCCACTGTTATAATTCTATTCATTACATCAACTGCCAGTGCTTTTCTCATTCCCAATCCAATGGCAAAGCCTCCCAATACATCGGCCATAAATTGATTGCTAATAAATCCAATCATTGCAGCGATAACTATAATTAAGGGAAAGCCTGCTAAAGGAACAGGAGAAGTAGTAGTGTCTAAAATTTGCATCCATTTGGTCGTTAGGGCAAGTAAAACTCCTAAAGAAATAGAGATAAAAGCTACCAGAGATATTTCTAAATACATATTTTTATGCCGAGGCAGATAACGAACAATCCAAAGTAAATTTGTTAAAAGAGGTATAAAGGAAAAAAGAGCTGCTAAAGTTACTATAAAATCCGCTTTTGTGGTAGCGATAAAAATCTTCTCATTCGCAACAACGAGAAATAGAGTGACAAATGCCAATGGCAGTTTGTATATATCCCACCCCCAAATAAAAATCTTCGAGACATCTTGCCAATGGTGAACAGAAAATACCACTGCAACAATCATTACAATAGCTGCAAGAGACCAAACCCGAGAACTCAATGGTAGCGATGGGTAAAAGCCAAATATTACAAAGAGAGTGACAAGTGTTAGTAAGGAGAACAGAAATACATCTTTAAAAAATGTGACTTTTATTGATTTTTGTTCGTTAGACACCTATAACTCCTTCCATTGCACTAATAACCAGCAGCTTTTAAGTCTTGTAATAGCATTTTTGCTATTTTTGCAAATATTTCGTTTTTATTTTTTGCTTTCAAAGAATACATATTTCGCCACTCTACTTTTGCAGTATTTGCATCGATGATATAAATCGCAACGGATGCCAAAGTCTTATCCTCTTTTTCTTTATAATAGATCACAGCACTTGTGATAAATTTATTTGCCCCACTACTTCTGGCTATTACTAAAGCAGCTTTCTTACTAACGCTGGTTTGGAAAAATGCGTTTTGTTTTAAAGACTCAGTCAAATCCTTGCTGTATTTGATCTTGAATTTAGCCTCGTCCATTGCTGTTTCTAACTTAGAGCTTAGCATTTTGCTTTCTTGTGGATACTTGTTGCCTTTAGCAAGAGACGGTATGATTAAAAACAAATTGTTTTGGTTTGGCTCATTACTAGGAATTTCTTCTTGGTAATTGCTATAGAAGTCTTCCGCAAAATAGGCCATGAGTCTTCCTTCGGTATCGAACCCCTCACCTGTGAACAGCTTTTTGGTTTGACCAAAAACTGGGAAAATGACCAACGAAGTCGGAATAGACAGCCAGCCAAACCAATTCGACTCGTTGACTTTATAGGTATAGGTTGCAATTGTGCGTTTCTGACTTCTACTGTAGGCAGCAAATGTTACTTTACTCTGTCTTGGTTCATTGAGTGGAACCATTCCTAGGGTCAACAACCATAACGCACGATTAAAAATACTTGCATCTGATTTTTCACTTTCTGTTTTGTAGAGAACCACCGTATCAGCATGTTTGTCTATAACGAAGTATTTTTCTTTGTACATCGCCCAAGTGTATTCTATATTATTGAAACGCTTGTTATAATATTCTGGTTCCCGAACAAAATGTATCGCCAGCTTGTTTTTGAGCTTTAGAGACTTGGGTTGTGAGTGATTTCTAGAAATCCATGAATATTTTACAGTACAGTTGGCTTGCATACAACAGACTACGAGTAAAACAAACTTGGTAATACATGTTTTTATTTGTTGGAAAATATTCATACTGTTAGCCTACTCCTGTTTCATGGAGATTTTTTTCCAAAAGAGAAGTTGCAATACGACACGTCAACATCGTACCACTTCCAAGGTCTGGTATAGCCTATGTTGGGTTTTTCATACAAACTGATTCTTTGGATGTTCGGGTCTAACTTCTCGAAATGCCATTCGAACGAATCAGTTTTACGAAAACCGGTAAAACCAGGGCAACGAGTAATTCCTTGCATAGCAATGGCTCGGTATCGCTTTCCAGTATTATCAGTGAGAACCGTGTCTTCTAACACACTACAACCTTCCAGGGGATTTTCAAAGGAAATTTCAATATGTGTTTGCCCCTTACGCAGACAGATCCTATCAATGGTAACGTCTGACGCAAAAGTCTCATCGAGCACACAGCATATCGGGATATCTTTATTTATATCTTTAGAGACAGTTTTCTCTTCCTTTTTACTAGTCGTCTTGCCATTCTTCGCAGATTTCTTCCCTTTACGGGTTACTTTTTTACCTTTGGTTTTCGGTTTCAAACTCTGCTTCTTTATTTTTTCAGGCTTTGGATTGGTTCTCCGAATCATAGAAAAGGTGGGTGTAATACTTTCCTGGATACAAAAAAGCAAAACGAATAGTTGTAGAAAATATTTGAATTTCCTTTTGGGATTAAAAGCAGTATTTCGTTTGAACACAATAGGAACTCCTAAAAATATAGATCAGCAAAGATACAGCAATTGCAATATTTTTATTAGATACAAATTTGATATCTTTTTTTGAAAAATAATTGCGATGACTTTTCTTTTTTAATCCTTACCAATAAAGTTTAGCTAGTTCATTTTTCACTTGACCTTCGCTACTCTATTCCCATATAACCTTTTACAAAGACACAACAGGAGATGCCATTTTGCAAACCAAGAGCAAGTTAAGAAAATTATTTATCACTCTAACTCTCATGATGACTACTTTCAGTATCCATGTAAAAGCAAATAAAAGAGATGATAAAGGAAGAACTGCATTGCATCTGGCTGCTTTATCTTGCGACAAGAAAGCAATCCAAAAACTGATCCAGTCTGGAGCAAAAATCAACCTAAAAGATGATTCGGATAGAACTCCCCTACACTTAGCGGCCTCTGCTTGTGGAGAAAAAGTGATAAGAATCTTACTTGCTGCAGGTGCCAAAGTGAATGATCGAATGTCCTACCACCAAAGTCCCTTGCATGACGCTGTTACGTCTAACAATGTGATTGCTATAAAAACCCTACTCTTATTGGGTGCATCAATAAAAACAAAGTTAGTATCGATAAGAACAACGAAATTTGAGTTAGGGGATTGTAAAAAAATGCAAAATTTATAGTACGCGATGTATCTAAATAGGCAAGAAGGAATGCTACTGTGGATATAGCTTTACCAATTTTAAAAAATATCGGATTTGTAAGTATAAATATACTGCTCACGAG
>JBCCIA010000156.1:0-12211 GCA_039028475.1 Spirochaetota bacterium
ACTTTTTCAGACAAGCTGTGCACTTTGTTGCTATCCTTTGTGGGAATTTTACGGTACGTTTTTTCTTCTAGCTCTTGTAAATAACTGATAATTTTTTTAGCGATGGCTTTTAAGACCTCTGGCAATTCATTGGTAATGCTATCAAACATTTCTTTGTCTAAAAATAGTAGAATGCAGTGAGAGTTAGCTGTAGCACTTGCTTTACGTTCTGAATCATCCAATAAGCCTAACTCTCCCAAAAAGTCATACCTAGCTAGTGTACCGACTTGGATATCATTTTTTAAGATCAACACTTCTCCAGAAGCTATGATGTACATGCCATCTGGAATTGCTCCTTGGCGGATAATGCTTTCTCCTTCTAACATTTCTTTGATTGTACAGACTTCGGCAATGCTTTGTAAGATCTCCGCTGACAATTCTTTAAAAATGCTTACTTTGCGTAAAATTAAAATCTTCTGTGATAAGTCCATTGCTGTAGTTCTCCTCTCCGTTGTATTTTCTTGTAAAAAGATATCAAGCCAGGGTATGGCTAATTTGCTTAGATCCGTATAGCTAAGGGTATTTTTTTTATGCTTACCTCCCTGTTCTAAATTTGTCAACAAACGGGAAAGTTCTTTCGTAGGCGCTACAGATTCTAAAAATTCAAAACCCGTAGAACGTGTCGTTTGCGATTTGTTTTGCAAGATCGCAGGAATAACATGAATTACACCTTCGGAAGCGGTAAGAACCGCGTACCAGGATAACAAACGAAACATTGAATCTTTTTTCTGGATGTGCAATTCGGTAGACGCTGCTTGTGGCAAAGAAAATTTCTCAAAGGCAATATCTATTTTTTCGATCAATTGGTATTCTTGCAAGAGTTGCACATTTGCAAATTGTAGTAGCTTCTCACTTGCTCTATTTTGGATAGCACGAAAGGATAGGGAAGAGACGATTTCCTTTTGCAAAGAGTGGGTACTGTCTTTGTAAAGTTGTACCAATAGATCCTCGCAATGAGGGTCTTGGATGAGTGACAGAGCTTTGATACCAGATTTAATCTTTTTTCTCTGTTTGGACTTTTGGATTTCTTGGTAAATAGGCTTACTGCTACTACTACCAAAACTCACCAAAGCTTCTCTGGCTAGAATTCCAAGTTTTCCACGATCCAATATCATAACTAGATCGGGAATGAGACCTTGTATATTTCTATTTTTGATCGCTTTGATAGCAGTCATGCCTACCTGTTCGTTTGGGTCATGCAATAGGCGGCGTAGTTCCTCTTGTGGATAGGCAAATTGTAAGATTCCCAATAGGTGTGCTCCTGCCTTGCGTTGCGTAAAATCATCAGAACTAAGCATAGCTTGTAGGGCACGAGTAGCAGAGATAGTTTCTTCCATACTCGCGCAAAGGTAGAGGCCCAAGATCCCAGCAGATTTAGTAGTGGCATGCTCTGCTTGGAGAAGTTGTTTGCACTTGTGATAAACGCTCTCTGGCTCTACTTCTGAAAGCAATTTAATTAACCACCAAATATTTTCTGGAGATACTTCTTCTTGTAGTTGTTTGTGCAGGACTTTGGCATAATCCTTTTTGTATACTTCGCCAAGAAATTCATACATTTTTCTTCGTATACTGGGGTGTGGTGAATAGAGAAGTTCAATTACTTCTCTTGGTATTTCATTACTTGGACTTTGTTGTAGTAGGTTTAAGGCAAATAAAATACTTTCGTTGTCTCCACTGGCAAGAGACATTTCGACAATGTGTAGGGTATTTTTTTCCGACGAGTCACTGAGAAATGTTTGGTAATCAGGTGATATAAATTTGGTGGTAATGCACTGCTTGAGTAAGTTTGTATAATGCACATTGATATTTTGTGCATTGACAATCCAAACAATAGATACTCCGATTACGATTGCCAGGGATATTTCAATTGAGTTGTAGTCTTTTAATAAGAGGATACAGAAAGAGCTAATGGCTGCTCCGAGGTAGAGGATGTTTTTAAGAATTAACTTACTATTGCGTCTGACCTTCAAAGGTAGCGGACTGAGTGCCAGTTGCCTGGCTGAGCTATCTAAACTATAGCGCAATATGTTTTCTCCAGCACGCAAAAAACCCAATAACCAAAGCTGCGGCATAAATAGGGTGATGCTCGCCAGAAAAATACAAAAACAGGGTACAGCGATTAAAAAACCATTGATATGCAGATACCTAGCTAGAAACCTTCCCCCCCACATTTGCATGATAAAGACAAATAGATTTATGGTTCCATAAAAGTTTCCCATGAATTTACCAATTTGTTCCTTACTGAGCGTTGACTTTAGGCTGAGTTTTAGCGAGTAATCTAAAAAAGTGTCTACAAAGGTAAGGAAGAAAGCACATAGGATTACCGACATTAGAACTGGCTGTTTCAAGTAGGCAAACGCGGTTTTTTGGGAATTGTTTTTTTCATACGTCTTATAATAGGTGGAACGTAGGAGGAAGGCAACTAGTGCCGCTGCTAAAAGAAAAATGAATAGTATATATAATAGAGACTCTGTAGAAGAATACCGGATGATAAATGGGATCGCAAAGCCAAGGATCATACCCCCTAAACTGGCTACACTGCTAAGGCGAGAGTTCAATTTTTTGAAATTTCTCAGATCAAACGCGTCGTTGATCGCATTGTATGTAAGGACACTGCTAAATGCACTGATAGCCCCTAACCAAAGACAGAATATATGCGAGTTGTAGTATATATGACTGAGTGGTAGGTTATAGACTATTGGTAGAGTCAATGCCATCAAGAGAAAAAATAATCCATTGAGCCTATGGTTGGAGTGTGTAGCAAGTTGTGAGCGGCTTACCATTGGGGTCAAAAAAAAGCTAATGCCCAATAATAGCATGGCTTGGAAGAATAGAAAGTAGGGCAGGTGCTCTTCGGGGTAGGTGGAGAGAAATTTCAGATCGGTATAGGAATAGCAGATGACTATGGAGGCACCAGAGAGAAACTTCAATACTGCCGAAAGGAATATGGTTTTATTTTGTTGTGAATTCATCTGTAAGAAGTGAATGAAACGGTTTTCTTTCCTTATGCTACAGAAAATGGATAAGAGGTCAATAAATTATTTTTTCCTAACAGGTAGTTCAAACCACCCGTCAAGAAAAGATGATTCTTGGGAGAATAACCCTTTTCTATGGTACACCCAAAATCTTCGGGTGTACCATACTAGAGTATTAGCGGTTTTTGAGTTCAGCTTGCATTTTTTTTTGGTATTGGCTGAGTTCGTAAAGATCGAGGTTTTTGTCTTTGTCCAAGTCAATTTTACGAAAAAGACTCATGTATTCGCTTTGGGATATCTTTCCGTCTTTGTTGAGGTCATATTTTTTGAAAAATGCCCCCTGACGGCCGCCCAATCGAATCGTTTTTCGTTTGGTTTTTTTGGCAGAAATACTGCTCGTACAAAGCAAAAATAGGCTTACTAGGCTTATAATCATGGTTTGTTTCATATTGTCTCCTTTATTTGACTTCCCATGTATCACTCGAATAGAGTAGTTCTTCCAGGTTTCCTTTGCCCTTTTTTTCACGAATTTGAGAAATTTGTTGGTTGATTTCTTGGTTGTATACCGGCTTTTCGACAGCTCGAAATACCCCCATAGGCACAGGAGAGTCTGGACCGTACAATCTGGAGAGTAAAAAGGCATAATTGGGCCTGTGCATTTTTTCATCGTGAACCTGGACTTCTTCTCTGTTCGTCTCATCAACTGCTATGCTGTGTGCTGTAGAATCTTTGATTACCAGTCCTTTGTCGCGATTTTTACCGTAAAGCAAGGACTCGTTGTGTTTGAGGTAGATAATGGCATCTTCCCGGACATCTTTGGCGATAGTTTTGTCGTGGATTCCATCGTTGAAAATTACACAATTTTGTAAGACTTCTACAAACGATGTGCCTTTATGTTCAGCAGCTCGACGGAAGGTTTCTACCATGTGTTTTTGATCCTTATCGTGCGTACGGGCGACAAAGGTCGCTTCTGCACCCAAAGCGACGGATAGCGGACGAAATGGGGTATCAATACTTCCATATGGAGTTGATTTTGTAACTGTACCGGTCAGACTCGTAGGAGAATATTGCCCTTTGGTGAGTCCATAGATTTCGTTATTGAAAAGTAGGATATTGATATCCATATTGCGACGAATGGCATGAATTAAGTGGTTGCCTCCGATTGACAAACCATCACCGTCACCTGTAATCACCCAAACACTCAGATCTGGATTGGTAATTTTCAAACCACTGGCAAAAGCAGGAGCACGACCGTGTATGGTGTGGAAGCCATAGGTATTCATATAGTAGGGAAAACGAGAAGAACAACCAATACCGGAAATGAAAACGATGTCTTCTTTCGGGATACCCAATTCTGGCATTGTTTTTTGGATAGCGGATAGGATGCCATAGTCACCACAACCAGGACACCAGCGTACCTCTTGGTCGGATGAGAAATCTTTTTTTGTTAAGGGGCGGTTTTCTGTACCTGTAGTCATGCGAGTAACTCCTCTATTTTTGCATCAATTTCACGGATAGTGAATGGTTTGCCCTGCACTTTGTGTAAGGAATGGATCTTTATACCAAACTTTCCTTGGATTAGAAAGGCAAGCTGACCCTTATTGAGCTCTGGTAAGAGAACTTTCTTATATTTGGATAGTAACTCTTCTAAATTGCGTGGAAAAGGGTTGATGTGGCGAATATGTGCGTGTGCTATTTCAACTCCCTTGGCTTGTTGCTTTTCTACTGCACTGCGGATGGCCCCAAAGGTGGAACCCCAGCCTAAGACAAGCAGCTCTCCTTCTTCAGCACCATATACTTCTTGTTCTGGAATGAAGTGGGCAATTCTAGCTACTTTTTCCGCACGTACCTCCACCATTTTTTCATGGTTTTCGGGGTTGTAACTGACATTGCCTGTAGCAAAATCTTTTTCCAAACCACCAATGCGGTGCTCAAGACCTGGGGCTCCTGGAATAGCCCAGTCCCTTGCAAGCGTTTCTTCTCGGCGTAAATATGGTACAAATTTATTCTGTCCTTCTTGGTGAGAAATTATTTGGTTGTGGGAAATGTCTGGTATAGACTCTAGAGATGGTACTTTCCAGGGTTCGGAACCATTTGCTAAATAGCCATCGGAAAGCATAATCACTGGTGTCATAAAACGAAGTGCGATTCGTACCGCTTCTATGGCGACCATAAAACTATCTCCTGGTGTACTCGCGGAAATGATAGGAACGGGACTCTCTCCATTGCGGCCAAACATTGCAAAGAGTAGATCAGATTGTTCAGTTTTGGTAGGTAGGCCAGTTGAGGGCCCTCCCCTTTGCACATCAATGACTACAAGCGGCAGTTCTGTGATAATGGCTAAGTTGAGCGCTTCGGATTTGAGAGCAAGACCTGGCCCAGAAGTAGAGGTAATGGCAAGCCCACCACCAAAGGAAGAACCTATAGCCGCAGAGATAGCTGCAATCTCATCTTCTGCTTGAAAGGTAAGTACATTCATGTGTTTGTATTTAGAGAGTTCGTGTAAAATATCGGAAGCAGGAGTGATTGGGTAACTACCCAAAAACAGTTTTAGATCCGCTTTCTGGCTAGCTGTTAATAAACCCAATGCTGTGGCCAAGTTGCCGGTAATATTACGGTAAATGCCAGGTTTGATACTTGCTTTAGGAACATCATAACGGGAGATAAAAACTTCTGCTGTGTCAGCATAGTTAAAGCCTGCTTGCAAAACTTTATGGTTGGCAGAGATGATTTTATCCTTGCCTTTGAACTTCGCTGCAATCCACTGTTTTGTTGGTTCTAATGGTCTGGAAAACATCCAATAGGTCATACCGAGGGCAAACATATTCTTTGTCCGGTCTATTTCTTTGTTGGTAAGTTCAGAACCCTCTAATGCTAAATTTGTGAGTTTATTGAGCTGTACCTCAAAAACTTGGTATTTTTGTTTTAGGTCTTCCGTAAGAGGTGACTCGGAATAGCCTGCTTTCTTGAGATCTTTGTCTGTAAATGAATCTATATTTACGATTAAAATACCATTTTGCTTTAAGTCTGCGATATTTGCCTTGAGAGCTGCTGGATTCATAGCTACCAGTACATCGGGTTCGTCGCCCGGTGTATGGATATCTGTGGATGCAAAGTTGAGCTGGAAGCCTGAAACTCCAGGAACGGTACCTGCGGGTGCTCTGATTTCGGCAGGGAAGTCTGGAAATGTGGCAAGATCATTCCCTACAAGGGCAGAAGTATTGGTAAATTGCGAACCTGTTAGCTGCATTCCATCACCAGAATCACCGGTAAAGCGAATAGTAGCCGACTGGAGCACTTCTGTTTTTTTGGTATTGTTCATACTGATTCCTGAATAAATTGAGATTTGTGGAAGATATATATTTCCTGTGGTTTTTAAAACAACCTCTAGAGAGGAAAGTTTTTTTTCCAGTGAATTTTATTTTATCTCATGTTTATTTTTGTCCACACACTAGGGCTTACAGATATAACTTGTGGTAGTTTGCGAATTTTGGCCGCAGTTTCTAGGGCTTTCATACCTGGTTCGGAGGCTATGAGATATGCATTGCGGATTCGCATAGGTAGTTTGCGAAGTATTTGGAAATTGTGTTTTTTAGCTAGTTGTTGGATGTTTTTATAGCTATATTTCTTTGGGAAATATACGATTAAATTTCCTGGAAAGGCAATGTTGCGGCCATATACATCGCGGAAGACTGGTGAAAGTTTATTTTTGCGGCTTAGTTGTAAGGTTTGGCTTTGTTGAAGAGTTTTTCTTGCCTGCAAAAGTTTTACCTTTCCCTGCTGTGATATTTCTTTGAATTGATTGGGATCGATTTGGTTTTTACGCGAGGAAGATGCTGAAAAATCGGCATAGATTCCGTTTTCAGGGGTAATTTCTCTTTTGTTTGTTCCATCATAGTAGTACAGGGCTGGTTTGGCTATTAGACTCACCCCTAACAATACATATATACAAAAAAAATGTTGTAATTTCATCTTTTACCTTCCATAAAATTTGATTCCCCAAGATTCTACTGTTCCTGTATCAAGAGATACTAAATCTGAAACTGTTAGGGTCCAAGTACTATTAGCACTTTCATCCATATGCCGAACACTGCCAAATACCCAATCCGAATACTGGCCGCAGTTTGTTTGGCTACCACTCGTGGTGAAGCATAGGTGCTGTAAGGCGAGTTCACTCTTTGTACCGCTGCTATTGGACAAAACGATTTTCAAATCTCCTGAGTAGGTATGGGTAATTTTTACTTTGATTTCTATGAATTCGATCTTAGAGATATTGCTGTCTGAGACAGTGATGGAGCTGGAAACACCACTGCTTGTGTTATCTGGAATAGACGAACCTGGGCTTGTTTCTGAAAAGCTGCTGCTAGAAGGATAGGCAAGTAAAGTGGAACTTCCCCCAATAGAAGACCAGCTAGATGCAAGAGATATGGCTTGCGCTGCGTCAACGGCTCCAAAGCCATATTTGTGGTTGATGGCTAAACCAGCAGCATTTGTTGTCCAATCAGAGTCTGAGCTATCGTTTTTGCGGGCAGATTTAGCGAGTACCAAACGCACATCTCTCCAAGTTAGGCTTGGATTCTGCTTCAATACCAAGGCTGCCACTCCAGCG
Source organism: Spirochaetota bacterium (assembly GCA_039028475.1). Classification (GTDB taxonomy): domain Bacteria; phylum Spirochaetota; class Leptospiria; order Leptospirales; family Leptospiraceae; genus JBCCIA01. The sequence continues at coordinate 7,624 of JBCCIA010000156.1, forward strand.
ACAACAGGTGCAGAAGAACTGGTTCCGTTGAAAGTCTTGGTATAATTGTTATCCGAATAGTCGGAAGATGAGGAGGATGAGTTGTAACCTGAGCTATTGGTAGCATCTGTTGTGGAAATCGCGACATTGCTTGTGCCACCATTGGCACCTTGCGAGGGTGCTGCAATAAAAACATTTGCTCCTTCGTCGGAGTAGGATGCCTTTACGCCATCGTTACCAATCGCTGCTACAGAAATCACGCCGTAGTGGTTGGCTTGTCCGTCATAATTGGAATTATCAATTTCAAGAGTAGAATGGCTGCCATTTCCAGCCGCCCAAATATAAACAGTACCTTTGCCACCTCTAGCGTATGTCAAACCATCTACAACAGCGTCTTGCCAGGTAGAGTTGGCTGGGGCTAAGGTTCCTAGTCCATCGGTAGCTCCCCAACTGTTGTTTGAAACAGCTATAGCTCTGTTGCCACTCATTGCGAAAATTTCATTTGTCGTATTATAATTTTGCAGTAGATTCCATGCGACTAGATGTGCACAGGGAGCCACACCGCGCAGACCTGTACTGTTCCATCCTTTTGCAGCAATCAAACCAGACACTGCTGTACCGTGACTCATGGAGGTAGAGGAAGGGTCATTTTTTTGCCTAGTGGTGTTTGTGATAAAATTCCAACTACCCCCGATGAAGTTCTCTTTCAGGTCTTCGTGAAAAATATCGGCTCCGTCATCGACTACAGCAACAATGATTCCCTGTCCCATGTTGTTATTTGACCAAACGGATGAGACATTTATATCTTCTCCACTGCTTCCGCCTGATTGGCCGGTATTGCTAAGGTGCCATTGATCGGAAAATAGAGGGTCACTGCCGGAACTGTTGCAAGAGGAAGCTGAGTAACAAGAACCGTTGTAAGAAGGGATGGGACAGAATTCGAGAGAGCTAGCATCCGTACTAGAAAAGCTAGTTTCCGATGAGGATGCGTAGCTTAGCAATTCTCGCTGGAAGGTATCTGAAAGGCTATTCCAATGGATCGATACATCGTTACGGCTGATAGTGGTTTCTTGTAGACTTGAACCATCAAAGTAGACTCCATCCGCCATTCCATCCGTTAGATCCTGTCCAATCGCCGACCAAACCACTTCGTAGTCTTGGATGCTCGGTTCTTTGGTGCCATCTCCATCTATATCACTGGCAATTTGTTGTGCAAGATACGACATACCGGCTAACAGCAAATTGAACTTCGTTTCATCGCTTGTCGTATCGTTATCGGAAAGGTTCAACGAAGTGGAAGCCATATTCTCTACTGCAGAAGAGTCTGGGAAAAAAATTTCAGCGATCTCTCGGTTTGCTTGAGCGGCCAAAGAACCAGAGTCTATAGGCCGAGACTCACTTGTAGCACTGCTAGTTATAGGAGATAGGTAGCTGGAGATTGAGTAGGAAGTGCCACTGGCTTTGCTCAAGATTGCATAACGTTCCGCCGCAAAACGTGTTAGCGGACTCAAGTTTACAATCCCAGAAGTATAGACGATTGCAGAGAGGTAGGGCGTATTTTCATCGTATTTGGCAAAGGAAATATTCTGTTCACTACTCGTTAAGCCTATTGCATTTGATGCCATTGTAGTGTTGCTGGCAGGCAAAGCAAGAAAGCAATACACCCCCGCTGGTAGGGTGATGGAAGCTGTACCATTGCTATCTAAGGTGAGCTCTTGGATGAAAGACCCGGAAGAACTAGAAGTGCATTCCCCCGAAGAGCTAGGTTCGCGTACTTCCATTTTGGGATTGCTTAAGAAACCATCTCCTTTCGCGGTAACAGTAACAGAGATATCGGTAGATTGGGACAGTGAGGAAAGAATAAACAGATCTCGAACAGTATTGTCTTCTTTAGTTTTACAATGACTGAGAAGTAAGTGTAGAGTTATAAGTAGGATTGAATGAAATGTATACCTATTTGATTTCATAAGTAAACCCATAGTATTGACTACAAATTATCGAAGAAAGTAAAAAAAAATAAAAAAACTTTCATTTGTCAAAGGTATTTTTTTTATAGAAGCGGTCTAACATACTATCAAACCAAAAGAAGGAAGAATATGAGAAAGATTTTATTTGCTCTGTTGCTATGTTTTGCACTAGGTAGCGTTTCGGCTGCTACTACAGACATTCAGGAGATTGTAACTCCACCAGGTTGTGGAGAGAAAGGGGAAGCTCCTTTACAAGAGAAAGAGCTACCACAACCAGTTTGTGGTGAAGACAAAGAACCTTAAAAAAACAATATGCCTGGTACTATGTTACCAGGCTAATAACTATCACTTAATACCCTAAGTCTTTTAACAGACCCGACAGAGTTTTTAGACGTTCTGCTAAAAATTCATCGTCTTTTCGTAAGCTTTCCTCAAATAGCTCTATATCTTCTTTGATATGCTCATTGTCTTCGCAAACCGCTACATTCATGGCTCCTCCTTGCATGCGAATTCTTTCGAGTAGGGGGTAGTCCTTATAATCTTTTGCTGACTTATGGTAACGTTCGGCAAAGAAAACCTTGCTGCGGGCAATCAAAATAGCAAGGTCGATGACCCTATGTAGAGGCATTTCCTCGGATTGGCGTGACCATTTTTCACCGGTATGCCGCCAGATCTTGGCAGATATATCTACCTTCCCCCTTTCATTCCACTGCGCTAAGCCTAATGAGAGACCCTTTGCATCTGAATTTTCAAAGTATCTCCCATCAATTTTGTCATAAGACTCGGAAACAATCACCGGTTTGTGTTTTAGGTTTGCTGGTATTTTCATGCTCGACCTCAGTAATTTACTAGTTTAGTAAATTACTAAAAATAAAACATGTTTTATTTGTAAAGGTGAAAAGTTTTGTTTGAGAAATCTTTTTAAAACTAGGTTAGATCATAAATTGATGAAACAAAAAGCCTTTTATAAGATACAACAGAGTATCTAGTACTTTCTAAGCAATGGATAGGGTGACTGGCTTTTGTGTCAATCGGCGGGCTTCCCGAATTCCTGACTCCATAGCTCCATGCACATAGCTGTGGTAGCGAGCACTTGTGTGTTCTCCTGCAAATAGCATCCTTTCCGCATGTGGTTCCGCTAATATATCAAAATCTTCGGGTTTACTCTGCAAGCTAGGACCTGCGTAGCACCCTCCTGTAAAGGGATCTAACTGCCATTCGGAACGATCCTGGTGTATAGGAGCAACATATTTCTTACCAAATAGTTGGTACAATAAATTCTTCATCGCCGCAAAAGAATCAGCAGCAGTTGCTTCAGCGATTAGCTTTGTAGAAAAATCACCCGCGATGAGTGCCGCCAATGTTGGCTGAGAGGGAGTGGGGCTGACATCTGCAAAGAGCGGAAAAGCTCCACTTTGTAAATCTTTTGCCATATGAAAAAAGCTTTGGTTGCTGCTATTTTCTCGCCAGAATGCCTGGGGAAATCGCATGATAATTTTCTCTAGTTTTCCCATTGTAAGTGTATCTATTGCTTTTTGTTTGTGGGTGGGTAACGTGGGAGTAAAGGTTATGTTCTCTTTCTTGAGTACTCCTAGGGGTAGAGTTACAATTACATGGCTTCCGGTAAATTCTCCTTTGTTGGTCGTTACAATAACTTTATCTTTTTCTACGCGAATTTCTTTTGCTATTTGATTCAGGTGGATTGTTAGACCGTTGGCGATGTGTTTTATCAATTCTATATAGCCACCCACAATCATATCTGTTTCTTCTCCTAAAAAGTCACCGTAGGTACTGTAGTTTGCTGGTAGTTCCCGCAAGGCTTTACCCGTGACGAGTTCATAAGAACTACGGATAGTGAATTCGCGGAGTTTTCTGGCAAGTGGATCCAAATTCGCTTTGGTTAAAGTTCGTAGCATGTTTTGTTCAAAGTTTTCTTTGCTGGTTTGCGCGTCGTCTAGATCCGGGGTATAGTATAGGATGCCATCATCATATGGTAGGCACTTTTCCAATACGGTGTACGTTTTCCGCTATTCCCATCAAATACGATCAAATTGCCTGAGTTGTCTTTTTCTCGGTTGAGTACTTGTAGGTCTTTTTGCGCACAGATTTTATGTAAGGGATTGGCTGCTCCACCAGCAATCCAAGCTCCGCCAAAGTCAATTGCTGCTCCTCCTATGATTCGGGTATCCACACGTCCGCCTATGCGATTTTTGGCTTCCAATACCTCTGTTTCGATTCCCTCTTGGCTCAAGGCTCTGGCTGCGGAAAGTCCTGCTACGCCTGCTCCGACGATGATCACTTTGCTGATTTTTGCAGAAGTAGGAGATGGTATGTTTCCATAAAAGTTTTTGGGCATAGTAGAACACCTTTGGCTACTCGCTAATGCAAGGAGAGTTGCTGTTTGAAGAAATTCTTTGCGGCTGATTTGCATTTTTCTATTTTTGAAGATTTGTCATTTTGTGTCTACCCTTCTTTAAAGAGTTTTGGGTTGGTACACCATGCGTAAGCGTCCGCTAAACCCCACCTTTTCAAAAATTTCGAGATATGATAGAATCCAATCATGAAAAGTAAACATGATTGGAATGAATGTATAGCAGATTGGAAAACGAGTGGTCTAACTCGTTTGGCTTATTGTAAAAAAG
>JBCCIA010000157.1:0-12197 GCA_039028475.1 Spirochaetota bacterium
ATTGTTGATAATAAAAAAAAGGAAAGGAGATTTGAGGAAGGAAAATGGGACTTAGTAAAACAGTCCCATTCTTAGAGGGATCATCTCCTGCAAGGAGGATCCTGAAAGTTTTTAGCTATTTGAGGAAGGAGTCTCTTCTTTTTCACCTGTAGCTGCTTGCTTAATGCTTTCTGTCACTTCATTTATTTTTTGCTTTACTTCTTCAATTTTACCTTCAGGCATTCTTGTTTTAATTTCTTCAGTAATTTTTTGGAAGTTATCTTCAATTTTTTGTCTTGTTTCTTCGTAGTTTTTACCTGCAACACTGGTGAAGTCTTTTATATCAGCGATGATTTTATCTATGACTTCTCTAATTTTTGCAGATGTTTCTGAGCTGTCCTCTTCACCTTTAGCTTTTAGTTCATTATAAACTTTTTCTAATTCAGATTTTGATTTATCAAGTCCTTCTTTACCAGATTGAAAAATTCCAATGCCAGCATTTAAAATATCCATGATTTGTTTTTCCATCTAATATCCCCTTATTTTATGAAGAAGTTATCTACCACTCTTTGATATGACTTCACTTTGTCAACCAAAATATGACTAGCCTGTTTACCTTTTTTCTTAGCTATTTGGACTTTTTTGCTTTGCAAGAATTGTACGATAGTTCTCCATATATGCATGGATACAGATATAAAGACAAGGCAAACTCACCTTTTAAACTTTTCACAAAAAGTGGCAACTTTTTTGCGAGAGAAGCAGAGTGAGCGTGATTTGGGTGTAAAGAAAAAGGGTAGTATTGATATTGTTACAGAGGCTGACTTACATTCAGAAAAAGAATTGATCGAAGAAATTCAAAGAGAGTTTCCGCAAGATCAAATTTTAGGAGAAGAAACAGGTCTATTAGACAATACAGGTAGGTTTAAGTGGATTCTTGACCCTTTGGATGGCACAACGAACTATGCTAACTTTTTGCCTTTGTACGCTATTTCGATAGCTTTAGAAGATACTACCGAAAAAGAGGTTGTAGCAGGAATTGTCGTACTGCCTGCATTGAGAGAAACCTATCACGCAGTTCGTGGAGAAGGAGCTTTTAAAGACAACAAGCCGATCCAAGTTTCTCGAAAAAGTGATTTTATCGATTCCCTTTTTTGTACTGGCTTTCCCTACAACTTAAACGAAAAGTTGCAAAGTCTGACTCAAATCTTTACTCATATGTTATCAGTAGCAAGAGGGATTCGTCGTACCGGCTCTGCTGCCTTGGATCTTGCCTGGCTTGCCGAAGGTCGTTTTGATGGTTTTTGGGAAGAAAGTTTGAAACCTTGGGATACTGCTGCTGGACAGATTTTGATCCAAGAAGCTGGTGGAGTGGTAACTGACTTTGCTGGTAGTCCTTTTTGCCTGGATTCTCCAAATATTGTTGCAGGCAACCCTGAAATACATCAGCGTGTTTTACAAGAATTACAACAGTTTGTTACGGTTTACTAAGAAAAATAAAATTGCAATGATTGCGGCTAATACCCCCTATCGTTACGTGAAAATTGGTAGTTGTTTGTAGGAGATAAATGAGAAAAATATCCACATATAATTTATACCTTGACAAAATAACAAAACGAAAATACCCTTTTCTTTGATATAAGTCTTTAAGGGAGTTCATTGTTAGACTTGTCTTACTATCCAAAAAAAGATACGGATTTTTTATTTACCTAAAATGTTTTCCAATATCCTTCCTGATATATCAGTATATTTCTCTGCTAGTATATCATATATAAATGGATTTATTTTATGAAGTTTTCAAATTTGAACTATACCGGGTTTTATTCTAATGATTTTTGATAATTTATACGGTTTATTTTCTAATGATATGGGTATTGATTTGGGAACAGCCAATACCCTTGTGCATGTAAAGGGACAGGGTATTGTTCTTTCCGAACCAAGTGTCGTGGCTGTACAAGCGTCAACAGGCAAGGTTTTGGCAGTTGGCCAAGAGGCAAAGCGGATGTTAGGGAGAACTCCTGGTGATATTGTCGCTATCCGCCCCATGAAAGATGGTGTAATTGCTGATTTTGAAACTGTTGAAAAGATGATTCGCTATTTTATCAAAAAAGTTCACAATCGAACGACATTTGTTAAACCTCGGATTGTTATAGGAGTACCTTCTGGAATCACTGAGGTAGAAAGAAGAGCCGTACGGGAGTCAGCAGAGCAAGCAGGAGCGAGGGAAATTTATCTTATAGAAGAAGCTCTTGCAGCAGCAATTGGCGCTAGTGTGCCGATTCATGAACCCGCAGGTAACATGATTGTAGATATCGGAGGGGGAACTACGGAAATTGCCGTTATTTCACTAGGAGGAATGGTAATCGCTGAATCCATTCGGACTGGTGGAGACGAGTTTGATGAAGCAATTGTAAAGTATCTTCGCAACCAATACAATATGGTAATAGGTGACAGAACTGCAGAGGATATTAAATTAACGGTAGGGAATGCATATTTAGATAAAAGAATTGAAACTATGGAAGTTAAAGGCCGAGATGCAATTTCTGGCTTGCCTAGAACTCTGGAGTTAGACAGCAATGAAATTCGTAAGGCTCTCAAAGAACCAGTTGATGAAATTTTAGATGGTGTGAAACGTGTTTTGGAAAAAACTCCCCCAGAATTGTCTGCTGATATTGTAGAAAGGGGAATCATTCTTACTGGAGGTGGGTGTTTACTCCGAGGTTTAGAGTATTTTATCTCTCGTGAAACGGGTGTTCCTGTATTTCGTGCCGAGAATCCATTGACTTGTGTAGTGCTAGGAACAGGAAAATATCTTGATGAGATAAAGAATATCAAATCTCGTTTGTAATAAAGAGACACATGATATGCTATTGGATAAAATCGCTCAGTATAAAGAATCCTTGTCCTTGGCATTCTGTATTGTCTTTTCTCTAACTTCTCTTATATGGAACTCTAATTTTGTTGTTAAGAATACAGTCACTAATTCTCGTAAGGTTGAGAACTTCATTGCTTCCAAATTCCAATGGATAAGTGGCCTTTGGGGGAATGTATCTGATAAAATGGAATCATACGAATCCATTCTTGAAAAGAACAAGATTTATGAAAAGAAAATAGAAGAATACGAAAATATACTAGCTAATACGGCAAGAATTAAGAACGAAAATGATAAGTTGAATAAAATTCTTGCATTCCAACCGAATACTACTTATCCCTTTGTCAAAGCAAAAGTTTTAACTGTTCATCTCAATTCAATTTATCGGACAATTATCATCAATAAAGGCACTAGTTCAGGAGTACGCGTATTTATGCCTGTTGTAACGCATGTTCCTGAAAAAAATGTCAAGCAGGCGGTTGTAGGTAAGATCATTGCAGTTACAGAAAATTCATCGATTGTCCAACCTTTGGTAAACTCAAACTTTTCTATGGGAGTTAGAATGCCTGGTGTAAACCTTTGGGCGATTCTCTCAGGAAATTCTGGTAAGGGTTTGCAAGTTTTATTAAACTATATAGATAGTCGTGCCTTGAAGGGTTCTACAGCGAAAAGTCTAATCCAGAAAGATACGGAACTTTCTAATGCTAATAATCTAATTGCCGATACAGGCTTAATTGGAAAGCCAGTTTTTACTTCTGGTGGTAGTGGTATTTTTCCTCCGAATATTCCTGTGGGTATTATCCGAGAAGAAGGTGTGAAAGAAGGTAGTTTCAAGACTGCTTATGCAGAGCCATTTGTTGATTTTGGTGTTCTCGAATATGTGACTGTAATCAAAAAGTTGCCGGAAAAGTGGTCAGTAAAATGGCCTGCGAATGCCTTACCGAAGTCAGAACAACCTATTTTTGGAGAAAACGTATTCCCTCAGTCAAAAAAGAAAGTAAGCAAAAAGTCAGAAAAAAAGAAACAGCAATGATGTTTGGAAAAGGTTAGGTAATTTTGATTTTAGAGAAATTTATGATTGGTGCTGGTATACTACTCGTCCATCTTTTTGTCAGGACCCAACTTTTAGACATAGATTATTTCAAACCAGATCTTGTATTTGTTACTACAATCTTTTTTGCTCTGCGGCGTGGTGGATTGACAGGTCTATGGGCCGGTTTTTTGGGAGGTTTGCTTCTCGATGTTCAGCTTGGCGAAGAAGATGGAATCAATGGTGAAAAATATTATAAGCTAGGGTTGCATATGCTGAGTTATTCAGTAGTAGGGTATACTGTAGGAAAATTTGGACGCAATTTGTACAATGAGAGCATTCTTTCTGTTGCTATTACTGCCTTTATACTGACTTTGCTTGCGCGTGCTTTTGTATATTTCTTGTATACGTTTTTCTTTCATGCAACTGCGAATTATACATTCTTACCAGAAGCGGCGTATAATTTCATTTTAGCTGTCCCTTTTTTCTATATATTGTCTTGGGTTTATCGGATGTACTCTTCTGAGGTGCATGAATAGGTATGAAAAAATACTATACATCAGTAAGTGAATATAAGTTAGAGAGGAGTTTTCGTGTTCGGTTGTACGTCTTTACTGTAATCATTGTACTGGTGCTATTTGTTTTTATTGCTCAATTGTTTAACCTACAACTCATTCATGGTTCTGAAAACTCTCTTAAAGCGAATAATTTTGTTTTAAGAAATGTGGAGCTCCCAGCGACTCGTGGGTTTGTTTTTGATCGTAATTTTATATCCCCTGAAGTCTCTCGCCCATTGATCTCAAATTCAGATACATTTGATGTACATTTAATCCCTAGAGCGTTCCGTTCTAAAAAAAAAGACATTCTAGCATTTATCAAATACTTTTGTAAAGTACTTGCTGTACCAAAAGATCGTTACAAAAAAATTATTGCGGAGCCAAAGTTTAGCAAAGCAGTTAAATCTCGAAAATCTATTATACTTCTGAGAGATATTTCCAAAAAGCAACATGAAAGAATTGTAGGCTTCTTTTTTGACTATGAAAAGAAAATTAAGTTAATTCCATCACCTAAGCGGATCTATCATTTAGGTGGAGCTCTTGCACACATATCCGGCTATGTTGGGAAACCTAGTGATCGCGATTTGAAAAGTGATCGTGGTATTAAACGTTATCATTTGATTGGAAAAAATGGCATTGAAAAGCAATATGACCAATTTCTTAGAGGATCGGATGGATTTCGTATCCAAAAGAAAAATTCTATCGGCCTCGTAGAAGAAGAAAAGGTTATCGAAGAAGCAAAAATGGGAAACAATCTTGTTTTGACGATTGATAGAAATATCCAACTTGCCGCTTATAAGTCTCTTTACCGTTACCGCGGGACTGTAATTGCCTTACGGCCCTCCACGGGAGAGGTTTTGGCTATGGTATCTAGCCCTAGTTTTGACCCTAATATTTTATCCGGTCACAACAGAAAAATTAGACAGAAGCATCTACGTAAAATTAGAAGATATAAGGCATTTTTGAACTTAGCTATCCAATCGAGGTTTCCACCAGCCTCCACATATAAATCATTGGTAGCACTTGCTGCTTTGGAGAGTGAGCACCGTATTACCTATGAGCCCAGCCAAACCTATATGTGCGATGGAAAGTTTAGATTGAAATCGACTCGAGTTGGAGTCGCAGATCAAACATTTAAGTGTTGGGAAAAGCATGGACATGGTAGATTGAACCTAACACAAGCTATTGAAAAGTCCTGCTCAGTATATTTTTACAATTTAGGATATAAATTGGGTGCTGAACCTATTCTAACCTACTCTAGGCTATTTCGACTAAACAAAAAAAGTTTTATCGATCTACCTGGTGAAATAGAAGGCTTGGTGCCTGATGGAAATTGGAAGAGAAGAATTTACCGACAGAAATGGTATGATGGAGATACCGTAAATTTATCTATTGGACAAGGTTTCATCACTGTGACGCCAATAGGTATCACTTTATTTTATATGGCTTTATTGAATAGAGGAAAAATTTACCAACCATATATTCTTTCTGAAATTCGCGACCCTGTAACGAATGCTGTAATTCATAAAACCAAACCTAAGATAAATGGAGATATCCCTTTAAAACGTAGTACGATTCTTGCTGTTTTGAAAGGATTGCGAGCTGTAGGAAAAACTGGAACGGCTTCTTCTGTTTTCAATGTGCCAGGACTCCCAAAAGTTGCAGGAAAAACAGGGACTGCACAGACAAGGCGTAGAGGTTCCTCTTCTTCCAATCATGCTTGGTTCATAGGTTACGCACCGTATGGAGCCGCTCCAGAATCGCAGGTACTAGTTACTGTATTTGTTGAATATGGTGTCGGTGGTTCTGTCGGGGCTGCACCAATTGCTAGAGAAGTCTTTCGAGCTGCCTTTCCACCTGGCTCTTATGCTCGAAACAAACCAATAAGGAAAGATTTGGAGCTAGAAAAGAGGAAGGACGATCTATAAGTGTTAGAAAGAAGGCTTGAGAAAATAGATTACTTTCTTGTTTCGTGTGTTGTAATCGTAGTGTTATGCGGTATTTTTACGTTGTACACACAAGAATCTCATTTGCCAAATGGACTGGGAAAGTGGTACCGGCAGTTGTTGTACTTTGCAGTCGGCCTATTGGTCATGTATGTGATGTCACGAATCAACTACCAATTTTTGGAGTCCTATGCTATTATAATCTATTTCACTGCTATCGCTCTATTGGTACTTACTAGGATAATCGGTTACGTTCCTGATGGGCACAGTGCAAGGTCTTGGTTGAAGATAGGATCTTTTCGTTTTCAGACCAGTGAGTTTGCCAAATTAGCTACCGTTATTTTGCTCGGACAACATCTTGTGCTACAAGAAAAGGGTATTAAAAATATCGTTACACTCATCATCCCCTTTGCAGTTGTTTTGTTGCCGATGCTATTGATTATCATTCAACCTGATTTTGGAACTGCAATTTCTTTTGTACCAATCTTAATTGCAATGCTATTTTTAGGTGGAGCTGATATATTGCATATTGCTTCTTTATTGTTATTAGGTGGAATTTCGTTATGTGTTCCTATGTACATTGCTTACACAAAATTGACATTAAACTCTGCATTGGAAAAGCACTTAGCTGTTTTGGGGAAAAGTGAAATATTATTAACTCTAAAAAAAGCTGAAGGAAAGATCGGCAATATATGGGCTTACGCAGAAGGTAAGAAAGCGATAACTAAAAAAAGTCTGGCTGCACTGAAAGATGAAACAAATATGCAAGCAGTCCGACGTGCAATGGATAAGGTAATCCTAGAAAATACAAACTTTCTCTATAAATTGCTTTCCAATACTGAGGTAATGGTAAGTATTGCTGCAATTTTACTTGTTTTGAGTGGAATTTTATTGTTGCTTAAGCTCTCGCAAGGTTCTGATAGTTTGCGTAAATTTTATATTCCATTAGGTGTTATTGGCATAAGCATTCTTTTATCAGTTGCTGTTAACAAAAAAATACCTTTTAAAGTTTATCAAGTAGAGCGCTTAACGGCTTTCATCAATCCTGATCAATTCAAGCGTGGTGTAGGTTACCAGTTAAACGCATCTAAAACCGCTGTTGGCTCTGGACAATTGGTAGGAAAAGGTTTTTTTCATGCTGAAATGACTAGTGGTCGTACACCATATGTTCCAGAAAGCAGTACTGATTTTATTTTTGCTTCATGGGCAGAGCAAACAGGTTTTTTTGGGGCAGTACTGTTACTCTTTTTTCTAATGGCGATTCCTTTACGCGGTTTGCAAATTAGTTTTGAAAGCAAAGATCGCTTTGGTTCCCTATTGGCAGCAGGTATCGTGGCAATGATTTTTTTTCATATGTTCATTAATATTGGAATAGTTATAGGTGTTTTACCAGTAACTGGCCTTCCTTTATCTTTTATGAGTTATGGGGGTTCGCATCTAGTTATGTCTATGGCCGCTGTAGGAATCATTATATCTATCAAACTACGCAAGCATGCTAATTGACCATTATTTGTTTTTGGGAATTAGGAATTTACTATAAAAGCGAGATAAAATCCACATTTTGTGTAGATTCCAAGGGCGTGTTAGTGTGCGCCAAAGCCATGTCAGCCCTCTACTTTGCAAGTAAGAAGGTGCTTTGGTAACCCCTGCAAGTACATCAAGTGTTCCTGATATACCAATTACTACAGAAGAACCAAAATATTGCATATTGTTTTCGATCCATTTTTCCTGCTCTAGGAAGTCCATGGCGACGAAGATAATATCAGGTTCGGTTTTCCGAATAGCTTCTTTGACCATTACCTCTCGCGTTTTGCTTAAATATCCTGCTTGCCGGCCAACTATGCGCAATTCGGGGAATCTACGGGTAAGAATATAATATGTTTTTTCTAATATGTCTTCTTTCCCACCTAAGAAGTAAATCGTAGTATGATTCTTCTCAGAATAGCGGAACAAGTCCATCATTAAGCTGATAATGGAAAAACGTTCTTTCAAATCTATCTTATGATTTTTAGCAGCCCAATGGATACCAGCACCATTGTGTAGTACCATGCTAGCTTTTTGTGCGATGCGGTTGAGTTGTTTGCCTTTGCGCATTAGCATAAACTTTAAAGGGTCAAGAAAAAGAATATGTCTAACCTTTTCTTTGGTCTCTACAAAATGAAAGATGTGGGCAATGGCTTCGTCTCGACTTAATAAAGAAAAGGGTACGCCATAAAAATTTTGTGTTGGCAAACTATCTACTGAAATATCTCTATAATCGAAAAGGTAATCTTTTTCTTCTTTAGAAGAAGAGTGTTCAATGTTTTGCGGTTCAAGCATGAATTCTACTATAGCAGTTGAGAACTAAGCTATACTCTACCAAATAGATAGAAATCGTCAAGACAATTATCCAAGCAAGTAGTTCACAGAACATGGTTAAAAAAGAATTGTAGGCTAATAACATGGAAATAGTAGAGCAAGCAAAAATTCTTCAAGTTATCGATTCGGTTTTTATGAAATTGCCATTGACTCTTATGTCAGATATGGAGGCTATTTCCATTAAAATACTAAGTACCAATGCAGGCGTCATTAAGACTTTACCAGAAAAGCATAAAATTCGTGAAGTGTATCGTGTAATTGTTGCGAAAAACAATGACAAACTATTTTTGTGCAAAGTTAAGCTCATCAACGTAGACGCGGAAGGTTATGAATTTTATAAACCTGTAAAGATATCAGTAAGCAGTGAGAAAAGGCTTGGAAATCGCTTACCCGTAAATGACATTTATCTCACCAATGTCATCAACCAAAATGATATCACTAAATTCCTCAATGACGATAAAATCCAGCAGATTGTAAAAGAAAATTCTATGCGTTTGAAGTATTTCTTTAACTCTTTTACTGTACATATCCACGAGAGGCATGATAGTCGTATGCGTTTACTCCATTCCTACAACCAGCCTATTTTTATACCTGATTTCAATCACCCAAAATCTATACCAGATGGCTTTTTACCATTTGTGGAATACAGTCGTATGCTAAAAGGAGATGATACTCCTCGTAAATATAGAGCGGAGATTTGTATTCCCATCAAATACCGCCAATACGCTACTATAGGTTATGTACAAGCCCTACATAAATCGCGTGTAGATATTAACTCTTATAATTTAGTGAATTTGGTTGCTTTGAGTCTTCAAAAGGAGTTTGAATCGTACCAAAATTATGAAGAGTCTAAAGAAAAATGTCGTTTAGTTGATATTGGCCAGGCCGATTTGAGTTTTCTCCACTCACAAAGTAAATATTTTTCAAAAATTTTTTATCTTGGAGATGTTATTTTGTTTGATCTTTATTTTCCTCAGCATGGGAAATATACATTTCGGGCTACAATCCGCAATATTCGTTCTTTGGAGAAATACTATCGCATTGGTTGTCAGTTTTTCAACCTAAGTCTCAATGAATTGGAAATTATTGAACAGTATATGGAGACCAAAAAGTCTCCTATTTAGTTACTTTTAGGTAGCGGATTGTATTTTTAATTTCTTGGAAAATATTTTTTGAGCCCAATATAACAATTATATATTTCTTTTTATGATTCGTTATAATCCCTGCAAAACATTTTTTTGCTGCTCTGCTAGAGCCAGTCTTACCGTAGATAGTAAAACCTTTATAAGATCGGAGTTTATTGCGTGTTTTTAGCCAAAGTTTTCTCTTTTTTTTGCTTAGGATTCTATGCCTTTTTTTTTGTAGAATTTTTCGCAATATAGTATTTTTTTCTACCAATACAACTAGATGGGCTAAGTCCTTTGCCGAAGAATAATTGCGATTGGAAAGGCCTACTGGATCTTGGAAGTGAGTTTGCAATAGTTTGTGTTTCCCTTTCCAAAGATTCATCTGCCTAACAAAACTCTTTTTTGTACCTGAGATCCCTAGTGCAATTGCATTGGCAGCATCATTTCCTGATGGAACTAGTAAAGCATAAAGTAAGTCTTTTAATTGGTAAATTTCTCCTTTGCGCAGACCTGCTTTTGATTCGTAGGTGTTTTTGACAATGGAATTTGCTGAGATACGAATTTCTTTTTTTAATGGACTATGTTCTATTGCTGTAAGAGCAGTGACTAATTTTGTGATGCTTGCAATAGGCAGTAGTTTTTTTGTTGATTTAGATATGATAAAATTGTGCTTATAAAAGTCTTGTACAAGAATTGCTTTTGCTTTTGTTTGGTAGGATTTAGAGAATAGGGCAGCATGGCTGAGAAAAAAAATAAAAAGCAATGAACCTAAGCGCACCTTTTTATCCTCTAAGTTTTACTAAGAAGCTGTCAATTAAGAATAGGAGAATGAATTATGAGTGAAAAAAAAAATAAGCTAATCCGTGTGGCATTTGATTCTTCTTATGGTTTGCAGTCCAAATATCCAGATTCACCACAAAGGCCTCATATTGCTTTTTGTGGGCGTTCCAATGCAGGTAAGTCTAGTTTGATTTACCACTTAGTGGAAAAGAAAGTAGATGTTAAAGTTTCTGCGACACCTGGAAAAACGAAAACACTTAATTTTTTTCTTATCAATGATAATTTTTTCCTTGTTGATTTACCTGGATTTGGTTATGCGAAGGCTTCACACAAAGAGCGTGAAGATATGATTGTACTGATCAATCGTTATCTCAACAATGCGAAGAATTTGAAAGTTTTATTTATTCTTTGTGATTGCAAAAGGGAGTTACCTGAAGAAGAAAAAGAGATTATACAGGTATGCTATGATAAAGGTATTGTACCAATCGTAGTAAGGACAAAATTGGATAAATTGAATGCGAAGGAAAGAAATCGTTTGAACAAAGAGATATCGGTTCTGAAAAAGATGTTTCCACAAGTCAAAATAGTAAAGACTTCGGTAAAGTCCAATTTAGGGATTGTTGAACTAAGAGAGATGTTACTTGCGTATCCAATCCACCAATAGCCAATCGTTTCTGTAATTGAGATATTCAGAGCTTCCACCTAATTTTGTAAATAAGTGAATCACAGCTTTTTCTTTTTCTTTCAATAAACCACTGAAAAGAAAGCGCTTACTGTGGATTTGTTGCAAATATTGGATATTGTTTGAAAGAACAGCAAAGGTGATATTGGCGAGTACTAGATCATAGTTTGGAATAAGGACTTCTTCACATTCAAAACTACCTTCTAAAACTGTGAACTTTGTTTCGTTTTCAAAGTCATTCTCTCGTAGGTTGGCGTTTGTAGCACTCACTGCATTTTTATCTATATCAATGGAAACAACGTTTTTTGCTCCTAATAAGCCTGCTGCAATGCTGAGGATTCCTGAGCCAGCTCCCATATCTAAAATATTTTTTCCAGCTAAGTCTATTTGTGCCATTCTGTTTAACATCAAATGGGTTGTTTCGTGGTGGCCAGTTCCGAAAGCTAACCCTGGATTGAGGTACAGAGGAATAGAGCTCGTATTCTTTATTTGGGAAGAATCTTTATGCCAAGACGGGACGATTAAAAAAGTGCCTATGCTAAAGGGCTTATAGTATTCTTTGTAGGCTTCTTCGTAATCTTGTGATTCGATTCGTCTGGATTCGCAATAGCTAGAGTCAGGACATTGTACTTTCAGGTAAATTCTTATCTCAATTTCTTGTTCTATAGCAGATTCTTCCAAGTAAATGAAGATGTTTGTATCTCCCTGCAAAAATTCTCTGTTTTTATTTTCTAAATCTAAAAGCTTGCATACCATTTTCGTTGTAGTCGCGGAAGACTGTACCGCCGATGTCATTGATGTCGTCACCACACGCCGGGGCGTTAAAAACGGCTGTTGGACTGACTGGCAGGCGAACTCCAGCTCCGAAG
>JBCCIA010000158.1:0-12183 GCA_039028475.1 Spirochaetota bacterium
CAGTACTATAGGCTCTTGCAACTAACATTTTATATAAGAATAAACTTATTTTAAGACACACTGTAACTATTATAAATTTTCCAACTCTATAAAAATATTCTAACAGACAAATTACAACCATATTTCAAGATGAAATCAAAGGGTATTACAGTGAATATAGAAAATTTATACCAACAAAACCAATGTTCTTTAGATCTCCATCTAACTGTCTACGATGGTGATTTCCAAATCGTAAAGGATTTGTTCCAAGACGAGGACTTCTCCAAACTTGTAGACAGAGTCTTAGATCCTAGCCCTGTTTACCATTCCAGGCGTGATTTACTCAAAAAAGGTCTACGCTTAACACCAATCATTGCTCCAGAAATATATTCACTGGCAGAGAAAGCACGCGATATTCTCGGTTTGAAACCTAAAATCGAACTGTACATCTACCAAGACACCTACTTCAATGCAAGTTGTTACCCTCCCGATGATCGTTCTCTATATATTATGATCACATCAGCTTTGCTGGAAAAATTCGATCCGAATGAATTGATGTTTGTCATCGGCCACGAAATTGGCCATTACCTATTCAACCACCATGCCATACCACTCAACCTTCTCTTAAATAAGGAAAATTCTGTAGATTTATCCCCTTTGCAAGTAATGAAACTCTACGCCTGGTCACGAAATGCAGAAATTTCTGCGGATCGTATCGGGTTACTCTGTGCCCAGGATTTTGAAGCCGCCGGAAAAGCCTTCTTCAAACTTTCTTCTGGAGTTACCGGTGACGTTATTTCTTTTCAGTTATCCGAATACATGAAACAACTCACAGAATTGCAAAGCGAAGTAGAGAATTCTACAATCAACCCGGACGATTGGTATTCTACACATCCCTTTAGCCCTTTGCGTATAAATGCTTTAGACGTTTTTCAAAGGAGTAGCACCTACTATCAGCTCATCGGCAGTGAAGGAGGAGATATTGCAGAAGGAGATTTGGAAAACGAAGTAAAACAAATCATGGCTATTATGGAACCAGATTACCTATTTGCAGAAACTCCCATTGCCAGAATTGTTCGTAAATTTCTTTTTCTAACTGCTGCTTCCATCATAAACGCAGATGGTGAAATCACTGATAGCGAACTACAGGCAATGCAAGATCTGTTTGGTGAAGTGAAGTTAAAAAATATAACAAGGATCACAGAGATCAAAGTCAGCCGTATCATCCAACAATTGGAAGAATATGCAAAAGAAATCAACCTACACCTTTCCGTAACTAAAAGACTAGCTATCATACGTGATTTGGCAGTGATCACCTACTCTGATAAAAAGATTGACGACATAGAAATATCCGTTATGAATACTGCTTGTGACCTTTTGAAAATTAGAAGAGACTTTATCTTTCAAGTTCTACAAGATTTGGGAGCACCTCTAGATTAATTGATTCCCCTTATGTATAAATTTTTACTTCTATCATTACTTTTATTTTCTTGCAACTCCACTCCACAAAAGATCTATAAAAAAGTTGATAAAGTACAGTTCTACACTGGTTTATTTGCCCAACACCCAGAGTACATTGCCGATGGCTTTGACTTTCCCGTTGGTAAGCCGCACGGATATGGATACTTAGATGCCCAGCCTTTTCAGCAAAATGACCACCTGGGAGAGGATTGGATCAAAAAAGGTAGGAAAGAGATGGGAGTTCCAATTTACGCCTCTGCAAATGGAATCGTTAGTTTTGCAGACAACCATGGCAGTGGTTGGGGAAACGTCATTACTATTGTCCATAGGACTCCTTCAGGGAAATTCTATGAAACCCTCTACGCCCATTTGCAAAAAGTCAGGGTGGTAGAAGGAGACTTGGTGAAAAAAGGCCAGAACATAGGTACAATGGGAGACGCCGATGGCATTTACTGGGTGCACCTACACTTTGAACTCAGAGAGGATATTTACCTCCCTATCGGTGGGGGTTACTCTAGTAATACAACAGGTTATTTAGACCCAAAGAAATTCATAAAACGCAACAGGAAGCTATAGCAGTCATTCCACCGCTCCATTTTTCTTGAGGTATTCGATGATTGCTGTATGGTGCCTTGATTTTGCCTCCCGCAAAGCTGTATAGCCCTGCTTATCTCTAGCATTGACCTTGGCACCGTTTTCGACTAAAACTTTTACAACAGCAAGCTCTCCTCTGCTGGCTGCCAGTAGCAAAGGTGTATTGTAACTCCAATCTTTTGCGTCTACTCTCGCTTTTTGTCCGAGAAGGTAAGATACTACCCTTACATTCCCCCTGTATGCAGCATGGTGCAATGCAGTATAATTGGAAAGGTCTCTCTTATTGATGCTAACCTTCTTTGCTACGAGGCTTTTTACAATGTCTAAACGGCCACGTTTACTAGCGATCATCAGAGGGGTAAAACCATGTCTATCCCTAGCTTCCAAAGAGGGTCTTTTTGTTAATAAAACTTTCCAAATCCTTAGGTCCCCCGTTCTAGCTACGATATGAACTGGTTTGGAACCATCGCCAAACCTCTTGTTAACAGAATATCCCTGAGACAACAACTGGGTAACTTTTTCTGGTGGGCCGTACAAAACAGCTCGGTAGAACTTGGAATAGTCTTTAGCTTCCGCAAATACAGAAAAACTAAATCCGCATAGGAACAAAATTTTTACATAGGTATACAATGGATTCTCTTTGCTTGCAAGCATGCCTATACTCTCTCTCATTTTAATCACACTTTTTATGTACTATTTGGTATGCTATAATTTTTGTATCCAGCCAAAAAATTCTAAAATTCATTCCTAGTTTAGACTCATTTACATTAGTCTGTGATACAACTAAATACTAGCTAAGATAGGATTCCCATGAATGATCATAAAAAAAACCGTATAGTAAGGAAACTTACCTCTAGTCTCATTTTTCTCGTACTGGTACAACTTTGCCAAAACTTGCAAGCAAAGCCTCAAACACAAATAGTGGTGCATCTTCAAATCCAATACGAAGCAAAGGATGGTAAAAGTAACAAGAAGCTAGCAAACATAAAACAACCCTCTTCCCTTACGGTAACGCAAAAATCTCTAGCAGATACAATCGGCAAACTGAAAAGAGTAGAAAAGTTAGATATTCAAGCGAAATACTTACAACACTTACCTGCATCTATAGCTAAGTTAAAGAGTTTACAGAAACTTTCTATCTATTCAAAATCTCTTCACACCTTACCAGAAGCTATTGGAGAGCTGACAAATTTGCGAGAGCTACATGCTTTTGGTGGTTTAAAACGTTTGCCCATGTCTATTGGTAGATTGAGCAAGTTAGAAACGCTAGCTTTGAGTTCCAACAAATTGCAACATGTACCCGAATCTATCGGTGACTTGCAAAATCTCAAAATACTATTTCTTAGTCACAACAAACTCAAGACCCTACCCAAATCTATCGGCAAACTACAAAGTTTAGAAACTATTTACGCTAGTTTTAACCAATTGCAGACGTTACCGGTATCCATTGGCAAACTGGTAGGTCTCAAAGAACTCCATCTCAGTAACAACCTTCTCAGCACTTTACCAGATTCTATAGGTGGAATGCAGAGATTGAAACATTTAGATATGTGTAACAACCAACTGAGAAGTCTCCCAAACTCTATTGGCAAACTACAAAATTTGTATCGTTTGTGGTTGACTCACAACCACTTGGAAAATTTACCAGAATCCATTGGGGAAATAGAACAACTGGAAGGCTTGGGTCTAGCAGAAAATCACCTCAGTAGATTGCCAGAATCTATGCAAAAGCTGCAACGTATGGAGGGCATTTCTTTAAATGACAATCAGTTTTCTATCTTTCCAGAAACTATTAGCAAACTAAGCGGTCTTGAAAACCTTTCCTTAGACAACAACCAAATCGTTATTCTACCAGATTCAATAGCACGGCTTACAAAACTACGTGACCTTATGCTACGCAATAATAAATTGACAAGCATACCAAAGTCTATTGGACAATTAAAAAAACTACGTCGGCTTTATCTAGATGGCAATAAATTGCAAACATTGCCAGAAGAGATTGGTGGATTAGAAAACTTAGGGCACCTAAATCTTCTTAAGAACCCTCTACAAAGTCTCCCCAGAACACTGAGTAAACTTCCTTATCTTAGCGTTCTCTTTTTGGATAAAGAAAAGTTTGCCAAGAAAAATATACACGAAAGACTACCCTATGACTGTAGAATCCTTTTTTTAGAATATAGAGATCCTAAAAATTGGGTACTTGTAAAGAGAAAAAAGTTACGTTAGTCCTAGAGAATGTTATAATTCATGTATGGAGAAGCCAACAAATTACTTTGAAATACAAAACGCCAATACCAAGAAACAAATTTTTATATTGACTTTCTTGTATTGTGGACTATTTTATTGGAAATTAATTGTTGTAGGATTGAATATGAATAAAAAAGAGAAAGTTACCTTAGGAATTGCCGTTTCAGCAGCATTAGCAGCAAATGTAAATCCTTTGCTGCTAAATCCCCTAGAAGCGGAACCCAGGGTAAATTACAAAAACCAAGCCACAAATCCAGAAGATCGGCAATTTCGAGCCTATAGCAATAGCAAATATTCCTATTATGACGCTGAGAACCTAGCCAAATTGTGGGGACTTGCCTCTCCCTGGGATGCTAAACTGAAAATGGGTCGCTTACTCCTAAAGGGCAATAAATCGCAAATAGATAGCGCACTCCAAGCCAACAGAAAATCAGAAGAAAAGCATATCAACGCCTATAGCAGTAGCAGGTATTCCTATGGAGATGCAGAAAATCTAGCCAAACTGTGGGGCTTGTCTTCTCCCTGGGATGCTAAACTGAAAATGGGCCGTTTGATTTTACAAGGGAAGACAGCTCAAATCAACAGAGCCTTAGGCAAAGATTCCAAAAAAGAAGACAGAGAAATCGGCGCCTTTGGAAATAGCAAATACACCTACGAAGACGCCAAGCAATTGTCTTACTTTTGGGGTTTGTCCTCTCCCTGGGATGCAAAGCTCAAAATAGGTAAGCTGATCCTCAGTGGCAATGGCTCGCAAGTAAAAACAGCCCTAGAAGCCAAAAAAAGAGAAACACGACAAATCAATACCTTTTGGAATAGTAAGTACAGCTACTATGATGCAGAGACATTAGCCAAATTTTGGGGTGTTCGTACAACTTGGGACACAAAACTAAAAATAGGCCAAAAAATTCTAAATGGAAAAGATGCAGAGGTAAAAAAAGACCTAAAAGATGCCAGATCCCAATAAGATAGAAACAAAGCATCTTTCTATCGATTGGAAAATAGGAGTCGAGGTAGAACTACTTGCTCCCAAAGGAATGAGTAGATTCGACCTTGCAACAGCGATTGCAAGGGAATATGAAGGAGAAGTTCGCAGGTTCTTTCATCCACAGGTAGAGCCGAGCAAAGTATCCGGTACACCTCTCTTCAATAACTTAACCCTAGGTTTCGAAGTATTGGATAAAACAGGTAACACGATCGCCTACTGCGTTGATGACCTAACCCTGCAAGATGACTTTGACAAATCCCATCCTCCTAGAGAAGGTTGGTACCGAGTTGTCAGTGATGAATCTCGCCTATTACAACTTTTGCTGCAACAATGTAACCCAGTAAACCCACTGAATAGCGTATTAGAGCCAATCGCTACATTATTTGGAACAGAACTAGAAATCGGGCAAGGAAATATGTTTCGAGTTGCCGATAGCACAGGTGCTTCTATTGCAATAGCAGCACCTCTACCTGGGGAACGAGAACGCCCGTGTGAACTCATCATCCCTCCCATTGATAACGATCATTATCAAAAAATTGAATCCTTACTGCACATAGCACGCTCTTTGGACTTCACTGCCCCCACAGAGGGAGCAACACACATTCATTTTGATGCAAACGCTTTAGAATCAACAACAACTTTAGCAAATCTGATGCGATTTCTTTGGAAGTATGATGAAAATTTAGTGGAACTTTTAAAAACTAATCCAAATTGCCGTAGACTAGGAAAGTGGTCCAAAGAACTTTACTATTGGATGCAAGACCCTGAATTTATCGCTTTGCCTTGGGAACATGCCTTGCACTCTCTTGCTGAATTTGAAATCACCAAGTACTGTAACTTTAATTTAAAAAATCTCTTACTGCAAAAGCAAGATAAGTATACCTTTGAAGTTCGTATATTACCCGTTTACCAGCACGCCCAGGAAATCCTCGCAGCAGCCGGATTGTTTGAAGGTATTTTAAATTGGGCTATACAAACCCCGCTTACGAGCGAGCTTCCCAATAACTTTGATGAAATAGTAGAAAAATTGCCACTTTCTACAGAAATCCATAATATTTGGAATAATTAAAATAAAGCATATTTGCTACGTCTCACTTAGGTATCCTAGCAATATAACCACAGCCCGTACCAATATAAATTGTCTCGTCAAAACCAATTACAAAGCACTGAACATTCCGTAAAAGCAATTCCTGTTTTACTTTCCAAGTAATTCCTAGATCATCTGAATAGTAGAGATAATGTGGCATAGTTTTAAGTCTAGATCTATTATCCGCATTCCCCATACGAAGTAACATATAAACTCTTCCCTCAAAAGTCGCCTGCATATACAACAACTCACCAGTTGGTCGCTTCAACTTGGACCAACTCTTCCCCCCATCTTCTGTGCGGTACAAAGCAGTTTCCTTATCCGCGAACATTCCTCTATTTGGTTCGGGAAATATTACAGTATCATTTCTAATTTGTAAAGAGGCAAAGTTATAGAGTTCTTGCCAACTAACACATCTATCATAAGTGATTTGCAATACTGTACCACCATCTCTATTATCTAAGAAAATCAATGTATCTTTAGATAAGGGAATAAAGCGATCCTCAACCATGGAAATAAGAGAATACATTGACCAACTAATTCCTTCATCTTCGGAATATAGTAACTGAAAATCCCTCGCATCATATCCATACAAAGTGCCATCTTTCGTTTCATAAAACTTTCTTATTACATTATCAATCAAAACTGCCTCACTCCATTTCTTTGTAGCCGGTGTTTGATCCACAAGATATGATTCACCATCTCCTAACAATTCCACTAAGCTTAAAAAAAACTTTCCAGTAAAAGAACAATAGAGACTCCAAAGGCTCTGTCCTTTATAAAGTCCAAGTTCTCGTTCTTTGCTACCGCATTCTGGACAAGGCGCGGCCCAACGTACGAGGTTCATCCGCCTCTCTGTATCAGGATCACATATCTTTGCAACATATTTTTCGGTTCCAGAACCTGCTAGGTAAGTATCCAAGGCGCGCAGGTCACAAGGTGGAAATGGACAATAGAAATACAGGTCATGGCCTTCCTGTTTGAAAAAGATATCTTCCGACATATCATGATTCCATTGCAAACGACCGCCTTCCCTTGCTTGCCAAGGAGCATTTTTAATCCATACCATGCGAGAGCGAGACAAAGCAGGTTCTGCAAAAAATTGTCGGAGCTGCTGTAACTTTTTTTTACCGGAAGAATCATCTGTAACGCGGAGCCATACTGCCACGCTAGGAGCCTCCAAATCACTAAACCGTACAACTCCACCCAACATCTCTAATGTTTGGCGAAAGTTATGTAACTGAAAACAATCGCAGTGGTACACCACCAATCGCTTTGCCAAAACACCTACAAGAGGTTCTCGACCTTGCCGCCAATACTGTGACCACTCATTCGGAGCCTTTCCTTGAAAAAGATCTAGAGAGACAGACTCTGCCTTTTGAGCTTTCTGCTCATTCACAAAGTCCGCTACAAGTAAACAAGAACTAGTAGCAAGCAACATCATTTTACCTCCACTCCTTAGTATATATTAAAAGAAAATAGTATCTTTGTCGATGAAAAATATGACAAACTTTTATAAGGTTTTACTGTCGAAATAATAGGAAAGTGTATCTTCGCTCATAAGAAATAATGTCAAATTCTAATTATTTAAAACCCAAAGTTATACGATTTTCAACTTTCAAGAAATTGTGTTTTATTACAAAAGTGCTATTCTTACTTTCTCTCTATTTACTATTCTTCTGTACTCCCCAAAAAGAGAAAAAGGTAGAAACCAAAGAGCCTGAAGTAACTCAAACCCCTCCTACCCAAGAAGATCATACTTCCATTTCTGCCAATCGGTTAAAAAAGACTGTCAAGTTTCTTAGCAGTATGAAACCAGCGAGAAATTTTTACCATGTAGAATCTTTAAATAAAGCAGCAGAATTTATCTCTCGGGAGTTTCAAAAAGCAAACCTGCAAACATTTGAACAAAAATTTGTAGTGTCCCATAAAGAGTACAAAAATATCATAGCTACTCTTGGCCCACCATCTGCTCCCAGAATCGTTGTTGGTGCACATTACGATGTCTATGGCAACTACCAAGGTGCTGACGACAATGCAAGTGGTATCGCTGGATTGTTAGAACTAGCCAGGGTATCTGCCCCACTTTCGCAAAAACTCAAGTACAGAATCGACTTTGTTGCCTATACTTTAGAAGAACCACCTAATTTTAGAACTACTTCTATGGGTAGCTATGTCCACGCGAGTGATTTGCAACGCCAAGGTGTAGAGGTACTGGGGATGCTCGCTCTTGAGATGATTGGCTATTTTTCGCAAGAAGCGAACTCCCAACGTTACCCTATCGCAGCAATGAAATACATCTACCCAAGTACAGGCAATTACATCGCGATTGTCGGCAATGAAGCTAGCGCAAATATGGTAGGACATTTTGAGAGGTATATGAAAAAAACCTCGGTAAGAGTAGAAAGTCTAATCGCTCCTGAGTCTATTCAGGGAGTTGACTTTTCCGATCATCTCAACTATTGGGCAAAAGGCTACCGAGCAATAATGATAACCGACACAGCCTTTTTTCGCAACCCAAACTACCACCAGAGCACCGATACTCCAGAAACCCTAAACTACAAAAAGATGGCAGAGCTTTTGAATGGGGTTTATATGGGTATTAGAGACTTTTCTATAGAAAAATAGAATTTGTAAATTTTAGCATTTATTATGCAAGGCTTGTTTTAGCCTTTTTGATCTTTCGTCGTTCCGCTCGAAAGTCTTGTGTCATAAACAGTGCATTATCTTTTTCGTTACTTGGCCGCTTTAAGCTGGGACCACTTTTTGGCTGTTTCTTCAAATATTTCCCTCCACCGACTTCCCCTGAGATTACCGTTTTTGTATTTCGCTCAGGTGAGGTAGCTCGCTTTTTTCTCAATCTACGATTAGGATCACCCAAAGAATCCATAAAGCGACGAGATCCTTGGCGGACGAATTCCTTTTCCTGAGAGTTTAAAGGTTGGTACATATCATGAACCCGTCGTTTGGCATTATTACGCCGCTCTTCCCAAGATGGAATTTCACTTTGGTTTCTCAGGGAAGCCGTTCCGCCCTGGATCCGTCTAGCGACTTCTCCAGGAGCCATTGAAGTAACCGTAATAGTACCAAATAAAGTTCCTATAGCACGTTTGCTGAAACCGGCTGTTCCTGGAGGAGTTTCAAGTAAATCTATAATTGCCTTGCGTAATAAATCATGTGCCTTACTCTGTCCAGTGGTCTTTAGATTTGAGTGAGTATGTCCAGCTGCAGTTGCATTAGGCCCAGAAAGAATCGTCTGTGCAGTATCCGTTCGGTAACCATCGGCAAGTGCGAGAATATCTTGCAAGATCGAGCTATCTACGATCTTACCTCTGTACGGATAAAAATAGGATCTGTTGGAGACCTTCGTTGGCAATCGGTGTTCGCCATTGCCCAGATTCTTGGCAGCTCGTAAGAACTTAAAAGTATCAGTGGTTACCGCTGCTTCGTGATACCCTGAATTATATCCCGCCAAAGTAGGGTTAGAAGGATAACGGAAAGTCCCTCCTTCTAAAGCATTTGGACGAAAACCACTAGCAGTTGCCTGTCCTTGTGTTAATGTCGCATCAAATGCAGAGTCATATTTTCTTTTTTTTCCAGGCAAAACCTTATCCAATTATATAGGGTTAACAATTATTAGTGAAAAAGAATTTCCAACAAACTCATTTGGGTTGAATAAATCTTTTCCTTTCAACTTTTTTCAATAGAAATCGCACGGATCTGGTAACCACAATTTTTCATATTTGTATTTTCTACAAGAGGAGAAATCTCAATCACAACTGTATTGAATCCGAGTTGCAAATAGTCATGGTAATCTATAGAACCAAAATCTGTATTGCGTAGGGCAATGGTAAGGAGATTTTTTTCCCCTCCTTCGGATTCCAATGAATCCACATATTTTGTGATGGTATTCATAGAGTTTCCATTTATGGTAATGTTCAGCATTACCCCTACCATTTCTGTTTTCCAATGTTTCATAAAGAGTGTATAATCTTCGCTAGTATTGGCTACCTTGAAATTGACAGATATGACTAAAGTAGGAACGTTTGTGCTAAACTGTACCGATAGTGCAGTTTCGGAAGGACTAAACCCAGCACCAATATCCTGAACAGTTGCTTTGCTATAATCACTTGTATCTTGGATCAATAGATTATTACTACCAGAGATAATTTTAAAAGGAGAAGCAATGAGTTTACCATCCACATTATCCACAGGAGCGGGCGGAGTAACAAATTTGCTTGGTATAAAACCAACGATGGCTCCTCCACTCCCCGTGTCTGCAAGATTTGGCAATGGGTCGAGACCATAGGAACAAAGATCAAAGCATACAGAAGAAATATTTGGTTTATTTGCAGAACTAATAGTGGCATTCACAGATGGTTCATCACCATTTGTTGATGCCTTAAAGGAATGAGAAGCGGTATAATATTCAATACTATGATCAAATAGAACTTGGGTATCTCCATTATTAGGTTGGACAATCCAAACCGACTCCATGGTAAAGTCAATTCCAAAAAGAGAGAGTTGGCTTGGTGGTAAAGCCTGCGAATCATCGCATAGGAGAGGGATGATAAATTTCGGTAATTTGACAAGAGTGTTCGGTTTTGGATTGTCTACTCCGACATTATTGTATTTGACGATATCCCAGGGATACTGTTGCCCCCAAACCCAGGTGGGGGATTGGTTCTGGTATTTATTATCTAGATATGAATTGCATGCCCAATCTTTTACACTCATGCTCTCTCCCCCAGAAGAACTGGAATGACTTCCTGAATTATCACCCGTTGATTCAGATTGGAAATGGCTAGATGACGAGGTATGACTAGCACTCGCAGAAACACCCCCTGTAGCTGCAAGTCCAAAGAAGCCAAGAGAAGCAGACGCACCATAGGTATTCGATTGTGAAGTGGTGGAGCCAGTCGAATGTCCGTGAGAAGCAGAGGACATTTTACCAGAAGCATCTGTATGGGAAGTCGTGACTGATGTGTTAATCGTTCGCGGCTTATAATCTACGAGTTCTATAACAGCTTCATTTAGGTTTGTGATTTTAATAGTATTGGAAAGAATGGCAGGATAATCTGAAAAATCTGTTATGTGTTGGGCTCCCAATGGATATGGCGTAGTATTTGGTATAATAATTCGTTGGCTACATTTAATTTGGTAAGAAAGCTTATCTTGCAAGTTTCTGACGTCCCTATATCTTCTAACCTCATACCTAATAATAGAGATTCCTAGTTTTTTTGTTTCATTTTCTTTTAATTCTATTATTCGCTGAAATATATAGAAGTCGTTGTGATTCAACATATTATTTTCCCTCCCAAATAGCTTTTATTGTATATTCATTCACTTGGATTTTAAAACCATCATTTGAATTGACTTGTAGTTTAGAAGCCAATGGCGTGCAAGATGTAAATAAAGTAAAGTTTTGTCCAGAAATAAAACCACTCGGATGCAAAACGAGGTTGAGAGTGTCAGCCGGACATTCCAATTGCTGACAAAAAATAGAAGAATGTCCATTCAGTTCTAACTTGCTAGTTTTTAATATATTCATTATCAGGTTATCAACATTAGTCCTTACTGAAAGTAGGTCTATGTTCTCGATTTGAGGGTTGGCCACTGCCGATGGTAAATCAAGGCGATTGAGAATTTGAGTGATATCACTATCTATAAAAACCCTTAATCCCCCTGGAGGAGCTGCTTCATCGAGGTCAATACGAAAGGTTAATTCAGTACCTTGGTTTTCAATCAAGGCATTAGCATCGCTGCGGTACTCCTCGAAGTGTTCGCGTGCGGCCTCGTCGGCGAGCGGCGTAAAGGTCGGAAGATGCCA
>JBCCIA010000159.1:0-11957 GCA_039028475.1 Spirochaetota bacterium
CTAAATCATCCCCTTCTGTAGTGTCCCTTTCGATTTCATCGAGAAAGTCTTGTTCGCTATTGAGATCAGACTCACTTGTATCGGTAGGAATCACTGTGTCTAAATCTTTTGCCTCTTCCAATGTAGGTGATTTTGGTAGGAGTTCTTCTAAAAAATCGGAACCTTTCGCCCGCACTTCTCCATTTGGCTCAGAGGCTAGGCCTAAAGTAGAAAAAAGTAAAATGAAACTATATAAGAGAAACGTATTCAACCTCATTGGATGCTCACCGCCTTAAATGTTTTGATGTCTAAAATTCTATATTTGCGTACAATTGTTTTCAAAGAATTGGTATTTCTAATCTCAGCTGGAACATAGATAAAGTGTCTTCCCGCTGTACTTGTCAGCACCACTCCTTCCCGCGAGGGATAGATGTCTTCGAGATTGCGTATGCTGTGTGGTTGTGCTGCCACTGTTATGATTATCTTGGCTTCTGGCAAGCGTGATATGTCAAAAGGAGGGTGGCGCAAGTCTTCCCGCAAAGCTCCGTGTAGGTATTCACGCAAAACTTGGTAGGGTTTATCCGTTTTATGAAAAAAAGCACCAAAGCAACCACGTACCCGATACTTTTCCTGGATGGTTACAAACAAACCTAGCTTGCCATAAAATGCAGGAAGGGGTACCTGTAACTCCCTACATTTATTTGGCGAAAACCTTTCCTTTGCTTGGCAACGCAACCATTGCAACATTTTACGAGACTGGTTTGACCTGGAAAACTGTTTCCATTCCCCTAGCAACTTTTCCTCTGCTACTAGAGGTAGGCAAAGCAATACACCAGCAATGAATCCTATCGCAAAACGCACAGTTATTCCTTATACATAGGTGGAAAGTAATCCGTATACAAGAGTTTGCTTTCACGTAAAGTTTTTCCCAGCCACTTGCGCCGGTACACCGACACCGAAATACCGGAAAGGATCTCTTTGCCTGGTATCTGTAAAGGATAGGGGTCTTCTTCCTCTTCTGTGTACATTTCATAGCGAACAGGCAGTGCTTTTTCCGCCCATAGCTGCATCGATAAACGGTCCTGTGATAAATTTATTCGCAGGGTCAAAGGCATCGTATAGGGGTTTTTTACCTTTAGGTCCTTCAAACCATAGCGAATGGTCGCATCCAAGCCCAAAGGTACATAACTCACTGGCTTGGAATGCCTGTGCCTTTCGATAATCTGTAAACCAGAGACCAAAAACAGATTGTAAAGAGAACTCGATACTACGCATAGCCCACCACCAGGCTCTAAAACGACAGAATCACGAAAATAGATACGCCCGGGTAAGAAGCCATTTCTAACACTGCCTTCACCTACGATTTGGTTAAAAGAAAAAACTTGGCCTGGTACAAGGATTTGTCCATTGAGTTTTTGCGCAGCAAGAAATAGGTTACGCTTCACATTCTGCTCTTGGTAATCTACCATAACAAAAAAAGAGGCGATTGGTTTGTCAGCCCACAGTGTGGTGGAATATGACATAATGATAAAAACAACAATGAATTTCATCCCTGTTATCTTTTTTCTGCTGCCAAGCCAAAGTTCAATAACTTTTTTTGCCTCGACTGCGCTCGGCACAAGTGCCCCGATACACTAAACATAGATGCCCCGATACACTAAACATAGATGCCCTGATACGCTAAACATAAGTCCTCCAGCTACCATTCTGTATGCATTTTTAGCAAGATCTAATAAAAATTCTTGATATATAGATTCACAAGTCCGAAGGTTGTACCAAGGAGTATAGTATGTCTTCTGAGCAAAAAGAACTCATCAATGTCAAAGAATACCGCAGGTTAGGTGACACTGGAATCCTCCATGCCATTAACACCGTCGAACTGATTGAGGGAAAAATCGTTGATAAGTCCTCTCCTGGTTACCAAAAGTCGCTCTCTTTAAAAGCCATAGTAGGACTTTTTACCAAACAGCTCGCTGACTCCTGCATCGTTAGTATCCAAGAACCGCTGCTACTCAACAGCATGAGTGAATCTTCTCCTGACATAAAACTATTGGATTATGACAATGAGTTCTACGCAAATCGCAACCCCAAACCAAAGGACGTATTTTTGCTGATAGAAATCTGCGATAGCGAAATCGATAGAGAAAAGAAAGTCAAACTACCCCTATACGCAAATGTGAATATCCAAGAGCTTTGGATAGTCAACCTACTGGAAGAGCGTATCGAAGTCTACCGTTCTCCTTCTGGCAAAAACTACAGCCAAATCTTGCTCTACAAACGAGGAGAGAGCATAGAGACATTAAAGTTTCCTGGCAAGAGCTTTGCAGTAGATGAAATTTTAGGACCCAAAGACCCATTGCAAGAAAAGAGTAAATAGAGGAAAAGCCTTAAGAAAGCAACTCCTAGTAAAGCTGCTTTCTCAGCCAATTAGAGGAAAGAAGCCTGGCAGGTGTTTTTGCCTGCATCTTCGATTTTGACCAGCTTACCGCGGTTGAGAAACCCTGTTACTTCCCAATATCCATTGTCATTTGCCAAATACACCACCAGATCACCAAATGCATAGGCTCCAGAACCATCCTGCAAAGGCTTGTATTCGGCGGATAGGGTATAGTTGTTGAATAAAGTGGCGATAACGTTTTGCGCAAGAGCGGAATACCCACCATCGCAAGCATAGCAACCTGCTGTCACCATACAAGAAGTCAGGGCGAGGGTTTTTTGTTTGTCTTTGGCGGCTAAAGCCTGTCCTAGAGCTTGCAGCAACTTTTCGGATTCCTGCAATTTTTGTGAACTGGGATACTCTTTGCAACCATCTAAAGCGAGGACTTTTTCGCAGGCAGAGTAAGCTATTGTATCCAATTGCATGATCTGTTCTTGCTCTAGCTTGCCGTCTTCCGACAATTCCAAGGCTTTGTTCACCTCCTTTTGCAATAAACGATACTTTTGTAAGGCCTGTTCAGGTTGTGTTTTTTCCAATTCCTGCACTTTGGACATTTTGTATTCAAAGTCGGTAACAAGTTTTTTGGATAGTTTTACAGACTCCGCATCTACTTGTTCAGGGTTTGTAACTTTTTCAGAGATGATCTTTTTACGCGTCAAATAAGCTCCAAACGACCAACCTTCCTTACCTGCATAGCGTATCTTCATCCAATGGCCTTTTTTCCCACTGATCACCTGCTCTTTGCCCTGTTCGAGAAAATCTACACGGCTACCATTCGGGATGAGAACTAGCTTCTTTCCTGATACGGAGGGCCTGGAGCGCAGGTGCAAACCACCTTTCGCTGTCACCCAAAGAAACGTGTCCGAAATGCCCTCTGGAACCGTTTCCTTATCTTTTTCCTTACAAGCTGTGCCAAAAAAGAGAAATAGCAACAAACCGATACAAATACTCATACGAGCTCTTAACATACTTTTACACGACTCCTAGAAAACTGATGGGCTTCTTTTTCAAATACATTCTTTTCACAAATAGTCTTTTATGTATAGAGGTAAGCCCAATACATTAAAACGAATTGTAGAGGCAAACGTAAGGCTAAAGCCCACATGGGTATTTTCATCCCCGCCCCTTTGGCTAAGAATTGGTAAATATTTGCTGGAAATACCGCTAGTAAAAGTAGGATCACTCCCCATGCAGCTAGACTTCGAGTTGCTAGCGGAAACAATAAAACTCCCAAAACAATCTCCGCTACACCGCTACTATAGACAATTGCTTTTGGATAGGGCAAACGAGGAGGGACTATCTTGAGAAAAAAGGCGGGACGGACAAAGTGCATAATACCAGCGAAGATATAAAAGATAGCCATAAGTGTTAACATACTAAACCAATTCTCCATACTAGAGACAATATAGCAATTCTCTGATTCCTGTCAATTCTGTCCGATGTTTCTAAGAAAAAGATTTTTCCCATTGACAATTGCCAATTGCCATTCATACTAGGTAGTATGGAAGCAGTACTAGACAAAACAGGAAGAATTGTTATACCACATAAAATTCGCGAGAACTTTCATCTAGAACCAGGTACCGAGTTAGAAGTTTTGGTACATGGCTCGGATATTATTCTACGTGTCAAAGAGCAAAATTCACTAGTCCAAAGTGATGGTATGGCTCTAGTCGATTCGCAATGGATAGGAGATCCAGATATCGATAAACTCATCCAAAAATCACGCAAACAACGCAGCAAGGAAATACAATCTTTTGCCCCCTAAAGTCTTTTTAGATACCTCCGTTCTTGTGGCAGCTCTGGTAAAATCTCATCCGAGCCATAACCGCGCCTATCCCTATTTTCATGCGATCTTTCACGGAGAACAGAAAGGCTTACTTTCCACACATGTACTTGCGGAACTGTATGCAGTTCTCACTGTACTGCCCATTAAGCCCAAATTGTCCTCGTTAGAGGTTGAAAAACTATTGGAAATAAACATTTTTCCTAAATTTACGATTATTCCCTTAGAAACCCAACACTACCAGAAAGCCATTCAACAAGTATCTTTATTACATGAGTCAGGAGGCATTATTTATGATGCGCTGCATATAGAAGCAGCCTTGCAAGGTAAAGCTGATGAACTAGTAACATTCAACTTCAAGCATTTTGAGACATTGGCACAACAAAAACTAAAAGTGAAAGGAATATAAGAGTTTTTATTGGCTGATGCAAACCCGACATAAGAACTCCCTCCTCTTCCAAATTAGCGTATTTGGCATCTCTTTTGGAGCAAATCTAGTATTTGTTGTATTAAGCTCTCTCTTTCTTCTAGACATCCTCAACGACCCTTTTTTTGGTTTTATAGAAAAAAATTACGATAAAAATCCAACCCTCCGTTCTATATATCTTCTTAGTTGGGTTACTAATTTTGGCATCCCCACCTTTTTATCAATATATCATAGTTATCCAATATATCTAGCCCTTTGGCAGGGAAAAATTACAGACCTAGCACAAAGACGTTTACTCAATACACCCTTGATTCAGGCCAGTATAGGCTTAATTGGCTATAGTTTAGGCTTTTTCTCCAATATCTTAGCTATACTTGTATACGATAAAGCGAATCTCAATTGGCAGACCTTTCTGTCTTTTTTACTCATAAATTTCATTGCATTCTTTTTTACTTCTGGCATTGTCTACTATTCACTTGAGTTCATCATACGCAAAAAATACATCCCCATTCTATTTCCTGACAACAAGTTGGCCAATACCAAAGGGGTCATTCCTATCTCTATCCACTCCAGGTTCTTCCTTGTCTACGCAGGTACAGGTTTATTTCCCATGTTTGTCTTTACTAAGATTCTACTAGGGCAACTCAGTCTCACAAAATTAGACCTACTCTCTACAACAATTACCGTTGTATTCTTATTCCTCGTATGTAGTAGCCTATTAGTTGTCTTTTTCACTTCCAGCTCCTACCAAACACCAATCACCCAGATGCGAGATGCCACCGTTAAGATCCGCCAAGAAATCTATGATGTACAAATCCCCGTTCGGGCTGCGGATGAAATCGGTTACCTAGCTGAGAGTATCAATGAAATGGCAAAAGAACTGCAAGAAAAGGAGTTTATCAAAGACACCTTTGGCAAAATTGTCGACCCTTCGGTAAGAGATTACCTACTCCGAGGGAATATTTCCTTAGGTGGCGAATTGGAAGAGGCAAGTATTCTCTTCTGCGACCTACGCGATTTCACCACTCTTTCAGAAAACCATTCTCCTGAGTTGGTAGTCGAACTACTCAACCAGTATTTTGAAAAGATGTCCGAATGTATCAGCCGGGAGGGGGGAATGGTAAACAAGTACATTGGCGATGCCATTATGGCGATTTTCAATGTTCCCATAAAATTAGAACTGCATTGCGATCACGCCTTAAACGCAGCCATTGCGATGCGGCAAGAATTAGAAAAACTCAACCAAAC
This sequence comes from Spirochaetota bacterium, assembly GCA_039028475.1. Lineage (GTDB taxonomy): Bacteria > Spirochaetota > Leptospiria > Leptospirales > Leptospiraceae > JBCCIA01. The sequence goes on from JBCCIA010000159.1 coordinate 5,875, forward strand.
TTTTGTGGAACAAGGATTTCCCAAAATAGCCAATGGTATTGGCTTGCACACGGGAAAAGTCATTGCAGGCAATATTGGCAGCAAAAGTCGTATGGAATATACAGTCATGGGAGACACTGTAAATGCCACTTCTAGGATTGAAGGTTTATGTAAATCTTACCAAATCCCTCTACTCTTCTCCAAAACGTTTTACGAAAATCTGAAAACCCCCCAGGGAACATATATCGGTAAGAGCAACGTTAAAGGGAAAAAGCAAAGTATCGAGCTTTATGGGCTTACCATCTAAAAATTAGGAAATGCCTTCCTCTACACTGTTCACAACTTTCAGAAAATGACGCAGCTTGGTAAGCTCTAAAATAGAAAGAACCCTTTCGGAAGGTTGGGAGATCTTGATAAAGCCTCCTTGCTTTTTCAACTTTACTTGGATGGCGAGAAAAGCTCCCAAACCAGAGGAATCTATGTGCTGCACGGCCTGCATGTCTAAAATAATTTTATCTCTACCAGACCCAATTACATTGTTGAGACATTCCTTAACTTTTTCCGTAGAATAAAGGTTCAAATCCCCACTCAAGTCGATAATGGCAAAATCATCGGTAATATTTTCAGGAAGGTTCTTGAGACGCACCAACATTTGGAATTCACCACTACGAAAATTGAAAGATTCAGAACTCAAAGGTTCAGACATTTAACAGCACTCCAGAGTATTTAGTAGATTTCACAATAGCAGAATGTGCTTAAAAAAGCAACAACAAGCCAACAAAACAAAAACATAAGAAAAATTTGGTTATTTATGTTAGGGCTTCTTCTATTGTTGTTACCACAGCTAGCAATTTGTTCAATTTGATCAACTTCAATGTAGATTGTACCTTCATGGAAGGGTTTAAAATTTTCAAAAAGCCGCCTTTGTCGGCCATTTTGAGTTTTGCATGGATGGCGATAAATACTCCCAAACCAGAAGAATCCAAGTATTCCACCTCCGACATATCACAGATCAGCTTGTTCTTGCCTATACTCACTAAATTTTCCAAGCATTGTTTCACCGCAGGAGCTGAAAACAAATTTAGGTCTCCCTGTAAATCCAAAATGACAAAATCATCCGCTAAGTCTTCGGGAAGGTTTTCCCTCCGCACCAGCATCTCAAACTGAGCACCATGAAAATTATAAGAATCAGAATCTAGTGGCTCAGACATTTAACGTCCCTCCACATGCAGCAATCTGGTAGTTTTGACAATCGTACGCACAAATACATAGAAAACAAAACCAAAACCAAAAAATACCGCGTGGTAGGTATTGAACAAATTCTTCCAACCACTCGCCCACAGTTCAGGCTGATTGTAGTAGATGATAGCAAGATCATAGATAGTAAAAGCGGCAATGGCACCGGCCAAGGTTGGGTATTCCCGTTTTAAGATATTGCGGAAGGAAAAACCAAGACGGGGTGCTTGGTATTTTGCCAAAGCAGGCAGAAATACCGGTGTCTTATCTGCCCAGTCGAGGTACCCACGGCCAAACTTATTGCGCATGAACTGCTCTTCAGTAAAAATAATCCTCTCATAGTAAAACCAATAGAAAAGGATAAATATTAAGACAAAAGATAGACTAAAAGCAGTCAGGACAATCCCCAAGAAAATCAAAAAATTGCCAATGTACAGAGGGTGTCGCCAAATAGAATACATACCGGTAAGGTTGACCTCGTCTGCCACTTGCTTTTTGGTGTTGCGTCCAGAGGTTCTCTCCGGTGTAAAACCAATTGTCAAGGCTCGGACCAAGACTCCGAGCAGGCTGACACAAAAACAACCGGTCATAAATAGTAGATGAGTCTCATAGCTACCACCCACATATCTATAATCTCTAATATAAACGAAAGAAAGCAATAGTATTACCGAAGGAACATAGGAACGCCAACGAAAGAGAAAAGTTCCCTGTCTATCTAAATCTTCAATGAGTGCCATGAAAAAAACCCAACCTTATAAAAAACTTTCTTGTCCAGTAGTTATAGATTTTATTTGTTTGGATTATGTCAACTGATTCCTTTATCCCCTATAAATTCAGTTATCCTCTACTCTGGTTTACCGACTTTGCCCTACCAGGCCTTATGAAATTGGTTCACAATGTTGACGACATAATTGTTTCCGAAAGCGACAGAAGAATGCTCAAAGGTTTGCGCGACGAACGTGTAATCCTAGTAGCCAACCACCCCAGCACAAAAGAACCTCCTCTGGCGTTCAAAGTGGCCCAAATGATGCACTCTCGCTTTCACTATATGGCCGGAAGGGAAGTTTTTGACTGGGGCAACGGACTCGTTGGCAAACTGATCCAATCCATAGGAGCCTACTCCGTCTTAGCTGGAATCTCTGACAGAGAATCCCTAAAAGTATCGCGGCAAATTATTGCAAAAAAAGCTGGAAAACTGGCCCTATTCCCAGAAGGAGAACCCACTGGGGGAGAAAACGACAACCTGCTACCCTTCCAAGCCGGTGCCGCCCAATTGGCATTTTGGGGCTTTGAAGACGCCTTAAAAGTAGACCCAGACGTAGAAGTTACCATTCTACCCATGTACATCAAATACCGCATGAGTAGTCGTCTGGAGGACATCCGGCGAGATGTAGACCGCTCCTTGGAAGTCCTCGAGAGAAGGTTTCGTCTGCACAAATCTGGAAAAACAGTTGTGCACCGTCTACTCTCTATTGGCAAACGAATGGTTTTAGAAGCCGAAAAAGAGTTTGGCCTAGAAAGTAGCGAGGAAGAGGACTTTGACTACCGCATTGGCAAACTACGCCATACTATCCTAGACCAGGTTGCCGAAAAGACCGGGATTCACAAATGGAACAATGACCTGAATGCAATAGACAAGTTACGCCGCCTATTGTCTACCTTTGAAATGGTTAGCATAGGTATGAATGACCCGAAACTCAAGCTGCCCGATGCAGAGATCGCCAAATGGGGACGTGAGTTCTGCCAACGCGCCTACGACTTTATTTCTATCCAAACCGATTACCTAAAGTCCCTAGCCAGTGCGGAAAGGATCTATGAGTGGATCTACCGCATCGAAAACGAAGCCCTTGGTTTCACCAGACAGCGTCCACAAAACGTACACATCACCTTTGCCAAACCTTATAAGATCAGTGAATTGCATAAGGATTACAAAAAGAAGAAGCGCCCCGTCCTAGAAAAATTAACCACCTCGCTCCGCGATGACATCCAAACTCTTCTCGAACAGGAAAAGGCCAAATCCTTTGCACTATTTGCTGAAAACCACACCTTTTAATTTTTAGCTTTTGCTAATAAACTCTCTATCTCTTTCACCTTCTCGAGTTTTTGAGCTATGGACTTTTTACTGGAGGTATAAGAGCTAGAAGCTTGTAAGTACTTTTTCTTTTCTTGTAAATATGCAAAAGCATCTCTGCCATCCTTATCCTGGATTCCAGGGTCTGCTCCCTGTTGCAACAAGAGACGACAATTTGCAACACGCAAACTCACAACTGCTCCCACAAGAGCTGTGCGAAAGCGGTAGGAACGCAAATTCACATTTTCTACTCGCGGTAAAACTTTTTGTAGATAACTAACATTTGGTGAACTTGCTGCCATCAATAGAGCAGATTGTTCTCCTTCTGTTACCTTTAGATTTGGTTTACGCCGCCACAGGAGAGCAAATGACTTTTTGCGGTTGTATTGCATAGCGTTCAGCAAAGCCGTACGGCCATCCTTGTCCTTGGCATCCAAGTCGACTCCTTTTGCCAATAAAAATGTAATGAGGGCTGGTGTTACAAATTTTGATTTCAAAGCAAGGTGCAGAGCTGTTTCTTTGGTGTAAGCCTTGCGAGCCTTGGCAGAAACTTTCTTCTGCGACAAGAAGCGAACCGTTTTTTCTAAGTCAGTTCCCGTCACATCACGAGTGTAGTTGTGTCTGACAGATACCGCATCCAAGATCAGGTTGCTATTGCTTTTTTCTTCTGGGCGAACTCCCTTGTCAAAGAGAAATCGTAGCATCGCCACATCAAAGTTCTTACTCGCCTTGCGCAATGGTTTGTATCCTGAAGCCATTGCCTTCTGCGAATTCGAGCAGTTTTTGGCAAATACAACTTTGGCAACTGGTATAGAACCCAAATAAGCCGTCTTTGTCAGCCAATTGCGAAACTCTTGTTCGGAACACGTTTTTTTTGCTTCTAGAATAGGTATGATCTGCTCAGGATTTTTGCGGTAGGCTCGAAAGGCGTTTAGAACATCTTGTTTACTCACTTCTATCCCCTGTGATATAAGAGAGTCACGTAAATCGTTTAGTTTCGCATCTATCGCAAAAGAAAGGGCTGTCCTACCGTGTAGTTGTTTGGAAATGTCGGCCTTTTTGTTAAGTAAGAGCTTGGCAATCTCTGTTTGTTGCTGGCTAGCGGCAAACATGAGAGCGGTACGACCAGAGTCATCGGTAACGTCAGGTGAAACTCCAGAGACCAATTGTTTTTCGACATACTGTATATCACCGTTATGAATTGCAGCAAAGAAACCTAGGTAGGGGTTGCGGCTCAAATAGTAATAGGGAACGGTGAGTGGTAGAACAGCTGTATCTAAGGCAAAGCTAAAAGGTAAATCGACATAGCCAACATACCTAAATATTTCGCCAAAAGGGTTGTGGGGGTGTGGACTATAGTTCATGATCGATTTCGTCCCACCATAAATCTTGTTTTTTTTGCCATAACGCATTTGCAATAGGGTGTGGCAGTTGCTACAGCACAAGAAAATCAGAAGACTTGCAAGCTTTTTCATAAGCTACATTGTTTTGAGTTTTTGCAAAAAGTAAAGTGGATTTATAAGAGCCTGTCTTAAAACACTACTACAGGCTCTTGCAGCTTACTTTTGGTTAAAGAATATACTTCTTTTCAGACACACTGTAAGTTCAACATCACAAAAAATAGTAGACAAATTTTTACAATCCAATCATCATGTCCACGTACGTTTTAAGCGTATCTATTTGAAACAAGAGCCAAGTGAAAAGCTCTCAGCCCGGTTCTAGCCGTCAAACTGTTCCCGGACTGAGAAACATACACCAAAGGTGCACTCTCAGACTTATGTGCCAGTACATCTAGTCAAGTCTTTTGTGTACCCTTGTGTGTTCTCTAAATTTTGAACAAAACAAGGAGTTTCCACATGGAACCAATCGAAGAAGAACCAGACTACAAAGCCCTACTTGATCGGATGGAAGTATTGATCGACCGCCTTTACAACAGGAGGAAAGTCTACCCCAAAAGACGCCGTAAGAAATACCGCAAGCTGTTGCACAAACAGCTCAAATATTTACGTGCGCAGTTAGAGTAGTAGTCGAAGTATCGAACAAGCCTCATCACGAAAAGAAGGGAATAGCTTTTTGTGGTGAGTTTTTAGGGCGTTACATTTTCCATTTTTGCTTTAGTTTCTTATAGATTTTCTCATACTTTTTATTACCAGGTCGTGGTTTTAAAAAGTTCAATAAATATGTTCTTGTACAGAGTTCTCTTTCTGATATATACTTAACTTTTAAATGAGTATTTTCTTGAACCAATTTAATATCGTATGTTTGTTCTTTTATTGACTCATCGAATATACTAGATTCATGAATAAACCTACCATATATTTTAAAATTGACTTTTACATTAATTGCATTTTTCTTTGTAATTTCAAATTGACTTATCTTCCAGTCCTCTGTATGAATTGTATACCAGTTCAAAACATTTGAATCAGAATCAAAATTTTGTGAGTTTAAAGAATACCACCCAAAAAATGCTTCTTCCTCTGTAGATTTCTTTCGGTTTTTCTTAAGTCGAATATCATAGTAATACATCGCTTTTATAAAATAATCTTCTAAAAACTAGCAGTTAGCTGTCGCTATGAAGTGCCCCCTCAGGCAAAAACCATGAAACAAGCTTGCACTTGATGAAAGCCCATGAAACTGAGAAAATGTAATCGGGTCGTAAATTATAGTGACAGCAAGTCCAGCGATTTAAAATGCCGGCGGGGAAAATCAACAGGCGTGTTGAGATGTTATTCACACGACGCTAATTGCACCCGAAGGGTGCTTTAAGCTTTAAGGTTTCAACAAAAATTTTCGTCAG
>JBCCIA010000160.1:0-11939 GCA_039028475.1 Spirochaetota bacterium
GAAGTTGCTTTTGGTTGAATTCCTCGTATTGGTAAAGTTGTTTTAAAGCAACAAAGATCAATGCTGAAAAGAAAAATAAAAAGACCAACACCAAAGAGGTGAGCCTTCTCTTCATACTGAATTCCCGGTACCATTTCACAATCATAAATCTCCAATCCAAACGAATTATGGCTAAGTATTAAGAAATAGTACGGGAAAAATTACAACAAATGTCTGCTTTTATCGTTACAAATTCATCAAAATGTAACATATAAGAAGTTGGAACCCAGACTTTTACTTTTTTCTCTTGTAAATAAACTCTCCAGCAGGGTTGATATAGCCTGAATAAGCCTCCGTCTCTACATAGGCTCGCTCTTTCTTAAAATTGCCAGCAAATATAAAGCGAGGGTTGATAAGAATTTTGCCACTTGGTCCTACGTATCCCCAATATTGTCCCTTCTGTACCCTTGCCAAACCTTCAAAAAAATCATCACAATAATCATAACTCAGCGGTATAATCTCTTTGCCAGCCGTATCGATAAAACCCCACTTGCGCCCAGCACTAATACGTGCACGAGACTCCTGGAAAGGAAAGGCAGATGTAAAGCGCGGATTGATCGCATACTCTCCAGAACGATTGATAAAACCATAGCTATCCACAGATTTTACCAAGGCCAGAGAGGAACGAAAACTACCCGCAAAGACAAATTCTGGTTTGATAACTACCTTACCCTGGAGGTCGATAAAACCATAAGCACCGGTAATTTTTACTGCTGCCAAACCATTGTGAAACTCACGAGCCTCATCAAATTGGTGTGGTATGACCGTTTTTCCAGAAGAATCGATATAACCCCATTTCATAAGAGTTAAAACGGCAGCCAGACCATTGGAGAAAGATTGTGCGTCTGCATAGCGGGGAGAAACAACAAATTTTCCTGATGTATCGATGAACCCCCAACGGCCACCTTTTTGTACAGCAGCGATACCTTGTGAGAAGTCTTTCGCATCTTCAAACTCTGGATTGATGACGACCTCCCCAGCTCGGTTGATAAAACCAAACTGCTTATCTAAGCGAAAGCGAGCCAAATCACCCTGAAACGGATAAGCCAACTCAAATTGTGGTGGAATCACCATTGTACCGGAAGCATCAATATAACCATATTTATTTTCAGGTGATTTTACCAATAAATAGGTACCACCAAAACACCCGTTACAAAGAACTAGCAGTAACCCCAAACAGATCCACCTATAGACAGATTTCATTTCATACTCCTGGATAATATAGTAATAGTATCTTTTATAGAAAAGTTTCTCTAACAATCTTTCGATATTAAAATCAAATGCCTGGTATATTTGCAACAAGCAAACAAAAAGTAGTATTTTATATTAAAACTTACTCAGGGATTTTATTTCATATAGTAGCAAAACACACTTCTTACGTCTTTGTTCTGGCCTCCCTCGCCGGAGGATTTTCAGGTATGATTGCCAGCCTATTTGCACTGTACTACTTTGACGCAGTACAATTGGAAATATCTCCTTTCCTGATGAATACTCTGAAAGCCTTGATAGGTCTACTCTGGCTACTATCTGCCTACCAATACGGGATGTTTACCAAACTGGGAATCAAAGGCGGATTGGGCAGAACGATAACACAACTAAACCGATATATCACCAGCATACCAGAAATACAAATTCGCAGTGGTCTCAAAGCCAATGAATACCAAGACCTTCTAAAAGCTCTGTTTTATGCACCACGTTTTTTAGCAAATGTGATTGCTTGTATGGTTGCCTTCATCTTAATTTCCGTACTCACCATTGCTCCCGCTATGAACAGTTTGCAGGGACCAAATTCCCTACTTTCTGCTGTGACTGCTGGATGCATAGCACTCTTTACTACCTATTGCTTCACCATAGTCATAGCAGAAATTTTTACTGGAGAAATGCGTACGAGATGCCTACGAGAAATGCACGACAAAAAAATTAGTATACCTCAAGAAATCAACAAATCGATAACAACAGTACAAACAAAGCTCTTTTTTTTCTTAGGACTTTTCATTGTTGCTCTGTTCTTATCCAATATCTTGACGTACTACAACCAAAAAAATCTCAACCGCGTCTGGAGCTTTTCCCTACTCGCTATTTTAGTATGCCTATTTATGGCATATTTGATTTCCCACATCATCTATACTTCTCTCAAACAAATCGAAGGAGCAGCCTATGATTTGATGACCGGACAAAAAGGCGCTCTGTTCTTAAAGTCTCTAGACCGAGAGTTCATCAACGTAGGCAAAGGCATCAATAGTGCGTCTGCAACTATCCGAGACTACCAACAAGAATTAGAAAATAAAGTGGAAGAACGCACCAAAGCCTTGAATGAGACGGTAGAGGAGTTGAATGGAATGGTAAAAAAATTGGCAGAGAAGGACCAACTACTGGAAACAGAATTAGAGTTTGCTGCCAATATCCAAAAAGGTATCATCCCTGCACATTTAGAGACTTGGAATGGTATATCCTTCGCAAGTTTCTATCGTCCCATGGGAAAAGTTTCAGGAGACTACTACGATCTATTCCACTTTCAAGGCCACATATTTGTCCTTTTAGCAGACGCTTCTGGTCACGGTGTACCTGCCGCCCTGATTACGATGGCTGCGAAGCAAGCCTTTGCAACAGCAATGTCAGAACAGGCAAGTCCCAAAGAAGTATTTACCAAAGTCAATGATCTACTGGTAGAAAAAATAAAAACCAGTGATTATTTGACTGCCTTTCTTCTCAAAATCAATGAGAAAAATGAGATCACCTTCAGCAATGCCTCACACCCGAAAGCGATCCATTACATCCAAGCAAGAAACGAATATATTCTCTTGGATACCAATGGAATGTTTATTGGAGCAATCCCAGAAGCCAATGATTTTTATGAAGATGCAAATACCAAGTTGCAAAGTGGAGACAGGCTCTACCTTTACACGGATGGAGTCATAGAACACAAAAACGCCAGGGGAGAAGAATACGGCTTGGATAGATTCATCGAAACATTGGGAAACACCAAAGACTACCCCATCAAAGAGCAAATAAGTAGTACCTCACAGAAAGTATTAGAGTTCATTGGAGGAGCAGACATCAAAGATGATATATCTATCTTCGCACTTGAGTTAGAGAGCAATTGGGGTAAATTTATTGCTGTTTATAACAATGGTTTGCAATTTTTAAAAAATAGTAAGTTTGGGGAAGCTCTACAAAATTTTTTAGAGGCGCAAAATCTCATTCCAGAATTTACTGGACTCTACTACCAGCTAGCGTTAGTAAAATACCAAATGCAAGAGTACCAAGAAGCAGAAGGACTGATCCAACTCTACCGGCAAAAAAAGCCAAATGACAGCAATGCGATAAAAATACACATCAATATCTTAGCAAAATTGCAAAAAAAGCAAGAAGCCCGCAAGCTTTTAGCCAAACTGCATGATATAGAAAGTTAGCTTATAGAGAATAGCAATGCAAACAAAAATCACGAGAATTATCCAAACAGGCATCCGCAACATTTTTTCCTTTATCGCAAAATATACCTCCTATGTTCTTGCAGTGACCTTATGTTCTGCAGGATTAGGGGGAATCATTGCCACTAGCTTTGCACTCTACTACTTCCATGCCTTACATTATGAATTTCCCAGTATTATCCTGCTATCAATGAAAGTAGGCATTGTAGCTTTATGGCTCCTATCTGCATACCGCTTTGGGCTATTTTACCGTTTAGGCCTCAAAGGAGGGGGCAAAGGAGAAGATTTAAACACTATCAATGAATGTGTTTTGACAAATCCTAAAATAGCTATCAAAGAAAATCTAACTCCGGAAGAATACCAAAAATTATTGCTATCTTTGGCCAAATTACCCAAAATTGTTTCGCTTACAATCAGTAGTGGTATTGTATTGTTAGCAACTCCTTTGCTCATATACCAAATTTATTTAGAAGGAATTATTCCAGCAAAGATACTAGCTATTTTATCTCTTACAACGATCGCTATTTTTATCATCATTTGTTTTAGCCTGATCATTAGTGAGGTTCTTACCGGAGAGTTACGAGCCGCTTGTATGAAACTTGTACATAGAAAAAACATTAAAATTGCTGCCACAGGAAAAAACAAAACCCTTTATACCGTAAAAACTAAATTATTATTCTTTCTCATCCTATTTATCATTACCCTATTTATTTCCAATGTCATCACCTACTCCAACCAAGGACAACTCAGTACCGTTTTTAGTTTTTCTTTTCTGGCAATTTTTGTTTCTCTCTGTATGGCCTATTTGATTTTCTATATTATTTATAATTCCCTCAAACAAGTCGAAAATGCAGCCTACGATCTAATGCAGGGAGGCGAAGGAATGTTGTTCCCACGCTCCTTGGACCTGGAGTTTGTAAATCTAGCAGACGGTATCAACATTGCCGCCAAAACGATCCGCGATTACCAAAAAGGCCTCGAAATCAAAGTGGATGAAAGAACACGCGAATTGAATGAAAGTTTAAAACAGCTTAGACGAAAAGATGAAATTATGGAAACAGAATTAGACTTTGCTGCTAATATCCAACAAGGAATCATACCTTCCCAGGAAGACCTAGCTCCCTGGAATGGCATCTCCTTTGCCAGCTACTACCAACCCATGGGGAAAGTTTCCGGAGACTATTATGATTTATTCCGTTTTGACAACCAGCTCTACTTTTTACTTGCTGATGTATCTGGACACGGAGTACCTGCTGCCTTAATAACCATGGCTGCCAAACAAGCCTTTGCCTCGGCGGTCGGTCATGACCGTAGCCCAGCAGAAATTTTCAAAGAGGTCAATGGACTCTTGGTAGAAAAAATCAAAACGAGTGATTATTTGACAGCGTTTCTATTGCAGATCAATGACAAACACGAAGTTACCTACTGCAACGCTTCCCACACAAAGGCTATCCACTACATCCATTCCTTGGAAGAATACCGGTTATTGGATACGGATGGCATGTTTATTGGAGCCATAGAGGAAGCAAGTGAGTTTTACGACAACAAAGACCTCCATTTAGCCAGCGGGGATAGGATCTATTTGTACACCGATGGAGTCGTGGAACACAAAAATACAGATAGCGAAGAATTTGGTATGGATCGCCTGCTCTCCCTGCTAACCCAAACAAAGTTTCTTCCTCTCAACGAACAATTGCTACAAGTCATCAGCGAACTGAAGGCCTTTATGGGAGAGGCACCGGTACGAGATGATATATCGATGTTTGCCCTTGACTTACAAGAAGAGTGGTCTAAGTTTGCGGAGTTGTACAATGCAGGCTTGAAACACCTACGCATCAATAAAGCGAAGGAAGCCTTGTTGAACTTTTTGGGGGCAAAAAACATCATACCAGACTATACAACTCTCAAATACCAATTGGCTCTTGCCTACTACGGCACAGAAGAATACGAAGAAGCCCTTCCCCTCTTGCAAGAATTCCTTGTGGAAAATCCCAAAGATAGCAAAGGCTTACAATTGGGTGTAAATATTTACCTAAAGTTAAAACGGAAAGAAAACGCCAGAGAGTTTATGCAACGTTTACGAGCTTTAGATGCTCTAGAAGAAAATTAGAGCTTTTTCATGGCTGCCTGGCGAATGAGTATCTCGTTCAGGGGGTCTTTCAATTCAAATAACAACAGGTCATCTGAGATCCCTCGAACCGTTGCTTCCGAAAACATCGCAAATAAGCGTTGCAAGAAAATATCGCGTACGGCTTCCAGACCAAATGGATAGTTTGGCTTGAGGCTTAGACCAGGCTGCTGTTGTTTAAGAAGAGACAATTCCTGTACCCGTGCCGCGAGTAAGTCCAATAGGGTATACAAGTCCAATACGTGACGCTGTCCCAGCCTGTCCTTTTTCAACTGCTTGTGCTCCTGTTGGCTGAGCTGCCCTAGTAAATAGCGTCCAAAGCCGCAAAAGCTAGCCGCAAAGGAAAGCATTTCTGACAAACGCAACGAAAGGGCAAAATCCTCATAATCTAAGAAAAACACATCTTCCTCAGCCAACTCGGCGGCATCACAAATCACACGACAGTGTGTAGCCTCTTTGCCAAAGCGAGTTACCACCTCTTGCTGCTGCACACCAAGGGTTTCTCTTGTGACGAGCAAAGAGGCAAATACATCTTCATAACGACAGATCAAAATAAAATAATTTGCATGCATGCCATTTGTCAAAAAAGACTTATCTGCATGTACATAAAAACCGCCGCCTGCTTTTTTTTCCAGACGAGAGGTAATATTTGCCAAACGTCCCTTCCAGCCTTTCTCCGAAACACCTAGAGAAATCACCGATTGTCCCTGCTGGATTTCTTTTAACAAAATAGCAGCTCTATCTTTGCCTTGTAGTGCAGCTCTTTGTAAAAGGCCACCAGCAACGTTCACCTGTGCCATTAGACCAACAGCTAAACCAAGTCCACTGGGAATCTCACTCAGTGCTGCAATTTTCTTGTGAAAACTGACAAAGTCGTTATCAGCCAATACCTGCAAAAAACCAGATCGCACCAATTCTGGTAGAACTACTTTGTACAACTGTTTCTCTGCTACTAATTTACGCTGTTCTACTATAAAGTTAAGTGTATTTTCCATAGATATAAGTCATCCTATCGGATCGATGTACTCCTTGCCAAACTACTGTAAATCACTGGTTCAAGTCCAACCATAACTCTTTACGGTGAAACGGTACGGATTTTGGTAGATTCGGGTTTTTCAAAACAAACATTCTGCGTTTCTTTAAATTTGCCTTTTTGACGGCTCTACGGAAGAAACGCCAAAAAATACGGTCAAAAGATCCGTCTACTACCATCAGATTCAAGCCCCGTTCGATTCTTTGCGCAAGAAGTGTATCGCGTTTGCTAACAAAAAAGTATTCTACAAAAGGGTAGTACAGACAAATACTTTTTTCCAATGCTAGTGCTGGGTATTCCTGCTTTTTTTGCTCATATTCAAAGATACCTTCTGTAATACTGCGGGAGAAATAATCAAAACGTCCTGCCAATAACATGGCAAATAAGCTGTCATAATTTTTGCTTCCAACAACTTTGATGCCGTTGGCCTGTAGCAAAGGAACATCACTCCAATCTAACACTTGTCCACAGGAAAAGTTTTTAAAATCACTAAAATTGCGAACAGAAGTAAATTTTTTTTGATTCTTTTGGTGTAGCAAAAAAATGCGATAACCCAAGAGACCTTTGAGAAGGGGAATGCGTATAGCCAGTAACTCTTTCTCTAACTTTTTAGTGGTAGGATGGCGGATAATTGTCAACTTACCGGCTTTGACTTCTTCAATTCCTCTCGTTTCATTCCTAAAATCTACAGAACGCAATGAGAAAGATCCATATTCCTTTTCTGTACGTTGCAAAGCCTCTTTCATCAAAATCCAGCGGTATTGGAAGCGGTTGTCAGCAGCAACAGGATAGAGAATTGCACGAGACTTCTCAGCGAATACCTGATGAGATTTTTTTTCTCCAGAATTAGGCTGCATTCTAGACAAAGGCTCACTACCCCTTGTTTGTGCTGGAATCGGACTTATCTGTTGTTCCTGACAAGTGAGCACAACAAAGCTGAAAAGGAAGCTACATACCCTTACAGCTTGTCTTTTGTTAAAGGATAGACTCATTTTTAGATACATTGTAAGCAATTTTGATCAGGCTAATATCATCGGTAATCTGCCCTGTTGTTCCAATTTTCTCAATAATAACTGGCAAATCTCCCCCGGCTTGTTCTACCAAAGTCAAAAATAAATCTTCTTCGGAATTGGGAACCTCATCCATTTCACCTTCCTTGGCAAATAGTACAATATCATCCTTTCCATCCGAACCAATGAAAATAGCATCCTGATCTTGCAAAACTAGACTTTGCAACTGTATATCTTGTGACTGGGGTGCTTTGGTACCAATCTTATGAATGAGCACCTCATCTTCGACAAATACCGCCTTGCCATCTCTGTACAAAACAATGCGTGGATGCTCACAGTTGAGGAAATGCATTGTACCGCTTGCATCTTCCACAATTCCTAGTAAAGCGGAAATATACATGGAACCTTGGAAAGAAACAAAGACGGTTTGCAATTCTTCATAACATTTTAACAACCAATCCTCTGCAGTAGTGTGTTGCTCTAGGGGCGACGCTTTGACTCTAGACACAAATGTATTGAACATAACCCCCAATACCAAAGCTCCTCCCGCCCCTTGGATCGATTTTCCCATTGCATCAGCGTTGACAAATACTGTATATTTATACTTTTTACCCCCTGGATACAAAAAAATAGAATGTGCAATACAGATATCCCCTCCTAACTCAGAATTCCAATCTTGGAAGGAAAACTTCTTATGTTGTGATATATAAAAAGAGACCTTTAAAAACTCACTTTCACAAGTATTGCTCATGAGTGGATTGACAATTTGTGAAGTTAAAAAATAATCTCCATCCTGGCGGATTTTCAATTCGTTCACCTCCTGGAAGGTATCAGCTAACTCGCGAATCGCGCGGTTCAACTCAGAAGTCCTCTCAGCTACCATATCTTGCAATTGTTCACTGTAACCCTTGATCTCTTTGTTTTGCGCTTCGATCCTCTGGAAACTATTTTGCAATTGATCCGCCATATCATTGAATGCCTGTGCCAAGCGACCAAGTTCATCATCTCTTCTAATCACTGCCTTTACCGAAAAATCGACTTCCGAAAATTGCTTTACTACCCGATCCAAAAGAATGATCGGAGAAATAATCCACCTTCTTAGACTGTAGAATAAAATACAGAGAATGATTACTCCCAGAGAAGAATACTGGACAATGATCTTTAAGATTAGCGATTTGAGTTGTTTTTTCATAAAATATTCGGAAAAATAGATATGTAAATCACCCAAATGTTGTTTCTTACCGGAGAGAGTTGTATACAAAATTTTACGGTGTTCGGTATGAAAGCTATAATGACGTATTGTCGAGATAGGAATTTCGGCAGAAGGCAGATAAGACACCACTTGCCACTTCTGGTCTTTCGCTCTAGCGTATACTTTGTCTTTACTAGTAAAAACTATTGCTAAGATATTATCATTCACAACTTCTAAATCAATTACTTTGCGGATATCTTCTTCAATCAAATACCACGCAGGTCCAACCAAGCTATTGGCAGTTCTATCTGCGATTTGTTTAGCGTCTTGCTTCAGTTGGGCCACCAATCTGCTCTTCTCCAGATAAAATATAATGCCGCAAGCTACTAGAGTAACTAAAAACAAACTACTGACTAGAATCGTAAACACTTTTGCAGCAATGGTTTTTTTCTTACGCTCTACCATAAATCTATCCTTTTGAAAACCATACCCCAATCATTTGATCTTTGCTAGCGGTAAAAATGACATGCTTGTCTTCAAAAAGCAAACTATCAGTAATCGGTGCTCGATGCCCCCGCCAAGTCTTCTCTAGCCTGTAGTTAATAGCATCATACAAGTAGATTTTAGGATGCGAGTTGTACCATTGTTGCTTGCTAATTGCAACAAGATGCCTAGCACCAGCGGCAAAAATCATTTTATCAGCTATTGCTTTACGAAAATCTGTGAAACCTATGGGCTTAGAGTCCAGCCAATCACGCAGATAGGTTTTATTGTGATCACTGAGGTAGACTATGTGAGAATACTGCAAAAAACCGATTTGGTCTGCCCATTGTGGAATCATAGAACGATAGATAGGCTTACCAAAAAAGAGCTTTCCTGGAACTTCTTTCGCATCTGTATCCTCCTCCGAGCCAGTAAGCATCTCGTCTACTAAGACCTCCTCCTGACCTGGTAATGAGTCTGCTATTGCTTCTGTGCTTAACTTTTGTGTTACTAATTTATACAAGACGAGCTGCGACTGGCTCACTAAGGTTGCGCTACGATCCCTTCCCCCATGTACGGCAAGAACCTTTTTCTGCCAGTTGAAGGCAAGTGCATAGATTTCTTGCAATTCGGTCCTTAGGATTGATTGTCCCTTTTCGGTATCAAAAAAGAGTAACTGAGAACCCTGTGCAACGGTTAGAAGCAAACGTTTTTCGGATAGGCGGTGAAGCGAGAGAAAGCGACACTCTTTACAGGAAAACAGCTTACGTATCTCTTTGTTGTGTCGCCAGTGGTACAACAGCAAGTTTCCGCGGTAAAACAGGGCAATTCGTTCGTTGTCTAAAAACCGAACTACTCGGATGCCGCGCATGCGACGGTTGCTATTGAAGGATTGCAATACTTTTTGCTTTTGCCAATCCCAAACCAAGATACGATCCTTACTACCACATGACAATAAATAGCGTGTATTAGGTGATAGATCGAGATTTTTGGGATATTTTCGTTTGAGTGGGCGAAACCACCAGTATTTGTCCAACAGTCTACCCGAAAGTTGGTGTATAAATTGGCTATGCCCGGTAAACCAACCTCCTAGAAACATACCCCCAGGTGGTTGGGGAGTACAGGAAGCCCCGAAAACCAAACTTAGCAGTAACAGGCAAAGGTTTCTCACACAATGATCCAATTGTTGGCAAGTGTGGTGTATTTGCGAAGAATTTCAAGGAATAAAACCTTTAAAAATCACTTTATCACTTTCGTAGAATAGCAACCATTGCTATTGCAATGATACAAAAGACGAGTTGGCTACTTTTTTTACAATAAACGAAAAAAGCTATTTATGCAACAGACCTACTGCTGCTACAATCTTATACCTCCCCTGTTCATACTTCAAGAAAACAAACGTATCTTCTTTGTAAGGGGGAGTTTCCAAAAAAACCACTATATCAAATTCGCCAATCGCCTCTAGCACCTTCTTTTTCGCTTTTAGGGAACACAAAAAGCTATTGGACTTGCAATTTCCGACTTTTGCATAGGGCAATTTACCGTAAAACAGCAAATTGTGTATCTGTTTTGTTTTGCCAAGGTTTTGTTGGATCTGCTTTTGGATACTTGGTTTACTGCTAGTCGCATACAGTTTCTTAGGAATCGAACCTTGGTAGGCATAGCGGAAAAACTCTAGTATTGCCTCTTCGACAAGCGTTGCATCCAAATCATACTGCTTTAGATTTGTCATAGGAACACGAATCTTCTCTCGGTAGACCAGCCATTCGGCCAAAGGCCGCTCTTCTGGGTAAACTCTCTTTCCCAAGTTTGTTTTAGGTACCTGCAATCTGAGCTTGCCTCCGCCTTGTATTTGCTTCCAGCTATGGGATGATCGCAAGAGATGTTCCAAATTGGACAATTCAGAAGCGGCTACGCAACCAACCCTAGCAGAATCCCCCCTGGCAAATTGCTTGCGTATTTTTTTTTGCAAATCTTGGGAGTGGATGTAGGATTGGCAATCCATGGTATCGGCAAGTCCATGCTTTTCACTGTAAAGATAAAAATTGTGGTATTGGATAGAAGATGTTTGGTTATTTGAGAATACCAACCATACCATAAAGAGTATTTCCATAGCTGATTCTCCTGTGTGATTGTATAGCTAAAGTAGATTATTGCTACCTGCTCTACCAAACTAAGCTAACGAACAGGTATGAATCGCAAAGCAAAAATGTATTAGATTTGCAAAAGGTGAGATTTTTTCTGCAACAACTTACCACTGCGGTATTCACTCGTTTGCAATAGTTTGCCCTTGGGATCGTATTCGTATACCGCTTGCAGGAATTTGCCGTTTTGGTATGTTCCTTTTGTCAAGATCACTCCCTTAGGGCCACTGGAATAGCGGTAATTGACACCATATGTTTTACCATTGCTACTGACATAGCTGCTATAACTGACCATCATACGTCCGCCATGCCCAGGGACAATACCTCTCTGTAAATTAGCGTCGATAGAACGAAAAAAATTTTGTGCTTGGCTATCTCTGAAAAAACTTACATCGCTGAAAAAGCTCTTTTCCATGTCATTGAGCTGAGAGAATTCTTTCGATAAAGATGTGGATTCCAAGTAGCTTATGTGTAGACTC
>JBCCIA010000161.1:0-11894 GCA_039028475.1 Spirochaetota bacterium
AAAACTGGATAAATTTATATTTTTATTCCAAATTCGGGTATAAATATAACTTCTAATGAATTTTACCTCAGCTCAGTTTTCCACAAATTTTTTAATCTATTAAATGGATCTATGGGAAACTTATGTTCAATCCACAATTCTTTGTATTCTTTTAAACTATAGGTTTCATAAATCATTTCTAATACAGAAAAAAATTCACCTGCAAGCCTTTTCAAAGTTGTTCTACCTTGTAAAACAACTTCATATTTATCCGCAGGATGCATATCCCACGATTCCCAATCTTGAAACCAACGAACTTCAAAAGCTATCTCCTGTTCTACTTTTTGCAGAATCAGCTGGTGTTCCCCTGGCTCGTCCATAAAAACAACCTTAGCTGAATCAGCTCCATTCAATAAAACAATCGTAGCATTAGCTAGATTGTATAAAGAATCATGAAGATAAGAAGCAACCATCGAAATCGACCCGTCATTGTTAGTTACAATAGCTTCCGCCCAACCTGCGCTCTGTAAATTGTATTCAAATTTAAAACTTGCCATTCTTTTCCTTAGATACAGACTCAAAAATAAAAAAAAGGTTACACAGATCAGAAATAATTGCAAATAGGGGATTCGTCCAAATTAACCCTTGCTTAATTTGCAAACCATATAAAACATAAACCCATCAATAGAATCCCTGGGGAAGAACATGAAAATAAACATTGATAAAAAAAGAAAAATAACAAATAACCTTGCAATTTGTGAATGCGAAGAAACAAAACATAAATCTTTATTTACCAACTCTAACATAACCAAAGGTCAGATCATTTCAAAGATTCATTTCAGCCAAATAGCGCCAGAACCAAATTACTTAACCGTACAGCTAAAAAATAATCAGCACATAACCCTTGAACCAGAATATTTACAATATATCAATCATAGCTGTGATCCCAATGTGATACTTGATACCACACATATGCACATACAAGCAATCCACGATATTCCTGCTGGTGAGCAATTGACCTTTTTTTATCCATCCACAGAATGGAATATGGCGCAAGGTTTTATCTGCTTATGCGGTGCAACAAATTGCTTAAAACATATATCTGGGGCTGCCCACATTCCCAAAGAAATTTTAAAACAATACCATCTATCGGGGTACATACAAAGACAAATCTCCGAATCATCTAACAATTGATTTGGACTTCTCTGACGAAACCAACATTTGGGAAAGCTGCCTTTACTTCTTTTATGACCGCTAAGCTAATAGTCAATAGAAGAGAATTTTTTGCGAAAAGTACCAGGACTCAGTCCCATTTCTTTTTTGAAAGCTCTACCAAAATGAGCACTATCTTCAAAACCAACCCTATGTAGGATTTCCACAATTGGCAGAGTTGTTTCACGGATCATAATACTCGCTATTTTGATTC
Source organism: Spirochaetota bacterium (assembly GCA_039028475.1). Classification (GTDB taxonomy): domain Bacteria; phylum Spirochaetota; class Leptospiria; order Leptospirales; family Leptospiraceae; genus JBCCIA01. Next base: position 1,406 of record JBCCIA010000161.1, read on the forward strand.
TGAGTTTGCCCAAATACGAAATGATCGAGTAGCCTGTAGATTCACGAAACTTCTTGGAAAGTGTGGTTCTAGTTCGACAAGGCCAAAACGAATCTTTGCTTTTTTGCTTCATCTCTAAGGAAAAGTTATCAGCGTCGTTTAGACATAAAATACAAGGAGCATGGACTGGAAACTTCTTCTTATTCAGGCTGAGAAGACCACTTCCTATTCGCAGAAAAAAGATACAGTAGAGGTGCTTCTTTCGCAATTCTAAGTCAGTACTAGATGTTGTGAGGATAGATTCTGGTTCTATTGTATTGGCATTAAGCTCATAGTCCTGTGCTTGGATGCGTTCTCTAAACTCTTGGTATCTAGCTTCTGTGTCTTCTAACTTTCTCAAATGCTTTTCCTAAAATAAGGTTACCGCTCATTTCTTTCAAAAACAAGATGTAGAGTTAATTGTATTCAAATCGACATTTAAGTTTACCTGTCTCGTAGAGCCGCTATCACATATAACACCAGGTTCTAAACTATCAGAAGCGACGCCCGCATCATACGCCGATGTACCAGTAAATACAACCTGCGTATCCGTAGCTGAAAGACTAGATGGACGGAGCGTGTTTACAGTACTACCATCGGTCAACCTTGCTGCCAAATAGGTTGCATTGAGAATACTACCATCGGAGTCGAGCTTAGCCAGAAAGGTGACCAGAGGGCCTCCTCCCGAACCATAAGTTGTTTGGACAGCACCAGTAGACGATGAAAAACTCGCATTGCCACCATCTGTAGAAAACGCTACAAATATATGACTACTATTTACAGCCAATAGCTCCCCCTTAGTATCCGCCGCAGAATCGTCGTAGTAATAGCACCATTCGAGGTTATCGGAGACAGTTTTATAAACAAATGCATCTTGGTTATTGCTACTTACCTGATCTATTCCTGTAGTATACGTGGCATTGTTGAACGCAATACTTACAGTATTCTTTTCACTTACCGGTCTCCCACCAGTCCCACTGCATACTGCAACGCGTCCGTTTGTTAAAGCAGCAGATGAGGTACTAGAGAATGCACTCGCAGCAAGGAGTGCAAGCCCTAGAAGTTGTAAGTTTTGCCCGTCATCGTCTTCTTCTGATTCTTCTTCAAAGGGATAGGGGTAAGGATAGGGCACAGGTAAATTACAGGCGGGCAGGTAAAGTAGAGTCATTGACAGTATTGTTAGAGTTAAAAGATATTTCATATTTCGTTTCCATCTATTGCTCAACACATAGTAAATGTGCAACTTCATCACATGCCTGATTGCTACTGTTTATCGCATCAGTTGTCACCGAATCTGTCAAGCCTACCCGAGCATCACTGGCATTGGTATTTAGGCTATAATTAGAACAAAGGTCACTGTCAGGATTCCAGTTCGATTGGCCACCTGTCCAGAACTCCTTTTGGGCACCAGAATCAAAAGAAGCCTGTGCGTTTCCAGCCGTGTAGTCAAAAACCCTGTTGGCATTGGTTGTAAAGATAGTGACACCGTCCGAGTTGCGTACATAAGTAGTGCTTGCAGCAAGAACCCAATCTTTAATGGTAGCTACTGCTCTACGGGTGCCACCACTGTCATCTTGTAGCATAGCTTTGAAAGTACCAGAACCAGGGTAATAAGCGTCAGAAGCACATTTTGTATCAGCTCCTGTAACACCACCTAAGTTGCCATCGTAACTAGTGGCAGTTAAATACATTCTTTTCACACCTACAGAGAGACGAGTAGCAGTAATAGTGTAAGTAGTGGTAGAACTATCCTGAGCAGTTACTACAACGGTAATTGTATTGCTACCAACAGAGAGAGAAATACCGCTGGAAGCAGAACCTGATGTTACAGAGGAACCATCGACAGTTACGCTGGCTGAGGTATCGTTGCCCGTAGGTGTAATAGTGATAGATGCATCCGAATTGGGAATAGTAGTAGCATAGGAAGTTGTTGCTGAGGCAAAAGTGGGATACAGAGTACCTGAATTGACAACCAATGCAGATAGACTACTATCGGAACTTGCTACACTGGAACGAGTAACCGTAACAGAATACGTTGTAGTTGAACTATCACTCGCAGTAACAACAACGGTAATTGTGTTTGTACCAACCGAGAGCGAGATACTACTGGATGCCGAACCAGACGCGACAGAAGAGGAGTCTACTGTAACGGTAGAGCTGGAGTCTGTAACTGTCGGAGTGACAGTAAGCGAACTTACAGAATTGCCCACCGTAGTCGAATACGATGTTGTAGAAGAGGAAAAATCTGGTGATATAGTTCCTGAGCTTAGTATTAGTGAAGTAAGGGAGGCATCCGCAGCCCTGGTAACGGTTATTGTATATGTAGACGTACTGCTTCCAGAATTGACGATAATGCTAACTGTATTGCTACCCACGCTCAGAGAGATCGCATCGGAAGTAGAACCAGAACTAACACTCACACCGTTGATAGCAATTGTTTCTGAACCGTTAGTAGAGGTAGGAGTAAGGACTATTGAACTAGTGGTATTCTCAACGCTTATTGTATACTCATACGTTGTAGAAGAAAATGTCGGGCTTAAACTACCCGAATCTACAGATAGAGAAAGCAAATCAGAAGTAGAAGCCTCGGAGCTGGAAAGAGCTGTAAATTGTAAGAAATTTTGTAAAATAAAGACTTCTTTTTTAGGTACACAAGAACTTGTACATGTAACTAATAGGAATAATACTATTCTTAAGACAGTGTATTTCATTTTATTAGCCCATGGGTTCCCATAGTCTATTTTTGAAAAAAAACCTAGTTTGTAAACAATTTTTTTCGTTTACAACGTTTCCTAAAACATGTCTATTCTTATATAAAAGGTAAGGTGCAAAAAACCGTAGTTTTATCTTAGGACAGTCTCTTATAGAAATTTTTAACGGTTTGGCATTTACACAGATAAGCGATTTCTAAAACCTATTGACGTCTAAATTCGCAAAGGTTATTATATATTTTCTCTCTTCTTCTAATTTTATAAATTGAAAGTCCTCTCCCACAACTTCTTTGGCTACTTTCAACCAAAATTTTTGTGCCACCACATTCTCAAATGTTTGGGAGATTTCCCACTTCCCTGGAAATCGATTGATGATTTGAATCGCGACAGTTTTTCCAATGCTTCGATTTCTTAAATACCTAAGGATAAAAAACTCTCCAAAAGACATAATTTCCTTTTGGTTCAGTGCAGAAATAGGGTTTAGTAATGCAAATCCAGCAATTTTTCCACCAGCTTTGATCAAAAGAGGGATTCTATCCTTTTCTCTCCAATAGAGATCTAAATACTTATAAACAAAAGCCCCTCGGTCATTTACTAACAGACTACCACAATCTGTAAAATCGTATTGGTATAGTTGCATAAGGTTTTGCACTATATCTTTATCTTCGAAGGGTACATCGCTAATTTCAACATTCATCTTCAACTCTTTAAATGATATTAGGATACTGTATTTTCTGTGCTCTTTGCATAATAGAGATTTTTTATAGTATATGAATAAAAAAGTAGTATGTATGGTTTCGTATTGGAATGTGGGGCTAAACGTTTTTAGTAAAGGAAAAGTTGTATGAAGATACTAGAAGGTAATGAAAATATTCTCCAAGAACTATCAAAGGCATCTGCTGCAATTGCTAATCCCAGGGGTACTGCTGTAGAAGTTCCACCCAAGTGTGCTTACGAACTACAAGCTGAATTTTTAGAATACCAATTTAAAAAAAGTTTGAAGCTAAAGTTTCCTGTCCCAGAAAAATATGCAAATCCCGCTGGTGTGTTACAAGGCGGTTTTTTAACAGCAATGTTCGATAATTCTTTTGGCCCTCTCAGCTATCTTGTAGCCAAAAAACCGACAACTTCTTTAGACATCATTACCCACTACGTGCGTCCCATAAAAGTAAACCACCCTCTTTTTATTACTGTCCAAGTGGTGAGTCGTAGCAAAGCCACTATGTACATGACAGGTGATGCCTTTGATGAAAAAGATAGGCTGCTGGGTTCTGCTTCGACAAATATGATGATTTTTACTTAAAACAAATTTGATAGCATATAGCTTATTTTTCCGTTAGGCTTTTGCACATAACCAATGAGTCTCCCTCTTCTCGTTGCACCTCAAAGCCAAAGCGTACATAGAGAGATTTTGCTGGGTTTTGTTTGGAAACACTTAGGCTTACCTGCCTGCAACCCAAGCGTTTGTATTCCGCTAACAATCGTTTGAGAAGTTCCCTGCCTATGCCTTGGTTTCTATATTCTTTTTGCACAGCTAAAGTAATCTCAGGAGTATGTTCATCGATATATCCATAACCAGGGCTTGAGGAGTGGAAAGCATGTCCCCAGGTTGCTGCAATTTTCTTACTATTCACTGTTGCAAGAAAACCAACATCCCATATTTGTTTCCCCCAATCTTTTATATACTTACCTAACTCAGGAGTCTCGATTACACTCTTTGGAAAAGGCTTCTGTCCTGGCGGTATGAACAAAGCCTGGTACAACATCTCCGTTAGAAACAAATAGTCTTGTGCTAGTACAGATCGATATTTGATTTGCATATATTACCTCACAGTAGTTCTTTTCTGTAAAAGCCTAAGAAAATGAATGATATGAGTACAGGTATCTGCAACTTGTTTTGCGGGAAGCTTGGCTCGGTTATTTCCCATGATCCCCACCATCGTTGTTGTCAAATAATTTGCAATAGAGTTTGTATCTACCTCCTCTAGGAGAAGATCCTTATCTATAGAATTTTGCAGAGCATTTTGGAAGGAAGTATGCACCCTTTTGAAGTATTTATTGAGAATGGGATTGATCTCTTCATCTCTGTTAGAAAACTCCATTGCAGTATTACACAGCAAACAACCTCTACGCTGAGGATTTCTGGCTCTCTGAGGCAATTTTTCAAAAAATAGGATAATACTTTCGATATCGGAAGATTCCTGTTCTAGGGTCGCGTAGCTTTCTTCTAAAGCAAAGGAGTAGTAGTATTCCAGACACTCCAAAAACAAAACTTTGTTCGAAGCAAACTCGGCATAGAGACTAAATTTGTTGATTCCCACTGCCTCGACAATCTCCTTAGTACCACTAGGTTTGAAACCGTACTGGTGAAATAGATCAGTCGCTTTCTTAATAATATCTTGCCTGTTGTATTTTTTCTGCCTTCCCATACTCAGAAGTGAAAAAAGTCATAGACAGGAAGTCTACTATTTTTTTATCTAACTAATTAGTTAGATATTTTTAGGAGAAACAAATATGGCAGAAGCAAAAGTGAGTATGGTGGTAACAGCAATTCCCAACCCAGAACAAGCGGAGGATATGAAGGCGTATTTATCACAGGTTGTTCCGATTTTAAAAGGACACGGTGGCGAAATCATAACACGTGGAAAAGCAGATAAAGCAATTGTTGGTGAAGTGAATTTTGCAATGGTTTTGCTGATGAATTTTCCATCCACAGAAGCAATTGAAACAGCCTTTGCCAGTGCAGAATACCAGAAAATCGTTCCTCACCGTGACAGGGGTTTTAAAAAGATGGATGTGGTGGTTTTAGCGGACTTGTAGAAAAAACTTTATCAAAGATTTTACCAAAGAGACGAAGACGGTATGGCTGGAAGTGAATCTTTTAAGGACTATATTCTAGAACAGGTAACAGAGCTAGCCGTCTTTTGTATTTCACATCCCCCAAAGAGTCACGACTTTATTATTGGATTGGATTTGCTTGTGAAATATTTTTTCGTCCCATGTTTTGTCTTTGCTTCGATCAAAAATAATCAGGTGCGACTCTTCCGCTGAACATTTATCGGCATAGGCAATGACTTGTGCGAGTCCTTCTTCAATCGTTTGCTCTAAAGTCTTATGTAGCAGCTTGCATTCAATTACAGCTTTTTGTGTAAGTACAGGGTTGCCTTTTTCTGGATACCATTTGATATAAAGATCGGTACGTTTTGTTCCTAATCCATATTCTCTTTGTATCACCCCACCACCATTGACTACACGCTGAAGAAAAGCCTGTAGTAGCAATTGCGGACCAACTTCTCTATAGGCAAATCTGTCGATCCAGGCTTCGGAATTTTCTTGGAAAAAATCTTGGAATGCTTTGAGTAGTTTTGCAAAGTCTAACCTATTCGTATCCTTATCGGTGTACCAAGAATTTTGGTAACTTAAGCCAGACTGCCATCCAGACGTTAACTCTCTAGGAAGGATCTCTTGGTAAATCTCATTTGCTAGATAAATTTCTTTGTTTTCCTTACGGCCAATCAGCCCTAGATCGAATACATATTGTGTATCCTCTTCTTTAAGTTGGTTAGTAGCATCTTCTCCTTTTAAAATTGGCTCAATGACCCTTCTGACTCGTTCTTCTTTCAATTTGTCTATGAGTTGATCTAAATGCGTGTCTCTTCTCAGTATCAACTTTTCCTTAGCCTGTTGGAACATCTCTAAGGTAATCGGTTTGCTTCTATCCCTTGCCTCTTTATCTTCAAAACAAACTTCGTATGCCAGTGCATTGACAAGCCAGGGTTGCCCACCGGTATAGTTCCAAATGAGATCGACAGTTCCTTCCGCAAAGCTTTGTCCCGTTTCTTTGCTATGCTCTAGGTATAGTTTTTCGATGTCTTGTTTAGAGAAATTTCCTAATCGAAGAGATTTGGCTTTTATATTGAATGCAGATCCGCCTGTGATAATTTCTTGTGTTTGTGCAGAGTGGATGCGGTAGTCACGAACATCTCTTACTCCACAGAGAATGATAGATTGCGGAAACAGAGTGGGTCTATCGGCATAGCCAGCACGAATTTGTCTAAGTACGGAGATCAAACTATCTCCAACCAAGGCATCAATTTCATCAATAAAGAGCACTACCGGTTTTGTCGACTTTTTTGCCAGTAACGAAAAAGCGCTAGTAATCGCATCGACTTCGCCTTTCCCAAGAATATCCTCCCTTTCTTGAGCAAGATAATTTGTATTCCAGTAGTTCTTTTCACATTCTGCGGTTCGACTCAAAATCCCCTGCACAGCTTTATAAACATTTTCTCTGGCGGCTTGTGCTGCTTCTACGTTGACATACAGTGCGTTATAATTCCCTTCTTGGTTGAGATGTTGCATTAGGGCAAGCATACAACTGGTTTTCCCCGTTTGCCTGGGGGCATGCAGGACAAAGTATTTTTGGCTGTCGATGAGAAACAGAATCTCTTGCAAATCCCAGCGCGTCAAAGGAGGAATGGTATAATGAATGTCGGATTTGTTTGGCCCTGCTGTGTTGAAAAATTTCATCTTTTTCCAGTTAATTTACTAAAATGAAGATTGTAAAGCAGCTTTTCCAATGCAAAAATAGCTATTGCTTTATTTGAAACGAGTTTTTACAGTAGGCCAATGCAAAAGTTATCCGTTCTCCTAGTCTTTCTATCTTTCCTCTTTTCCTGCAAAAGCAATATCCAAAAACCTACAGTTCCATTGAATGAATCTCTCCCAGAGACACATCCGAACCTCTCTGCCAGTTCTCAGTATGTGACCATGCAAGACGGGACGAAAATCGCTGTGGATATTATACGTCCAAAGAAGAAGGGAAAATTTCCGGCTGTGTTTATTTTAACCAGGTATTGGCGTTCGTTTGATCTGGTACTGAGCCCACCTCCAGGTGCAGTGCCTGAATCGATTTACAGTGAGTTGGTAAAGTTTTTAGCCAAGAGAGGAATTGCCGTTGTGGTGGTGGATGTGCGTGGAACTGGAGCTTCTACAGGGACTTGGCCACATCCTTGGTCAGCTAAAGAGATCCAAGACTACGGTGAATTGGCGGATTGGGTAGCTAGGCAGGATTGGTGTAACGGCAATGTGGGTGCAACAGGGGATTCTTATTTTGGCAGTTCTGCACTTTTACTAGCGGCGAGTGGTTCTAAGGCAGTCAAGGCGGTAGCTCCGCGTTTTATTGAATATGATGTGTATCGTGATATTCTCATGCCTGGTGGTATGTTGGCGAAGGGGTTTATGGCAGAGTGGCAAAAGCAAATTTCCAGGCAAGATGCGAATGTTGTGCCAGGAAGTTTTCCTTGGATTGCTAGAGTTATGGTAAAGGGTGTATTACCCGTGTATGGGCAAGAGAAAACTATGGATCTTGCCTTGCAAGCACACAAACAAAATACCGATGTGTTTGCCGCCGCAGAAAAAATTACCTTCAGAGACGATATATTCGGTGGAGTACCAGTGGATAACTTTAGCGTGCATTCCTTCCAAAAAAAGATAGAAGAATCAGGTGTGCAAATTTTTGTCTGGGGGAGTTGGATGGATTCAGGAACTGGTCGCTCGGTGTTGCGGGTTTTTCGCAATTGGAAGAATCCTGTTATGGGTCTGGTCGGCCCGTGGAGCCATACCGGCAGTGAATACTCAGGCCCTTTTCCCGATAGAGATCGTCCTGATGTTGCTTATCTTTACCAGTTAAACGCAATTACTAAATTTTTCTTGGATACCTTACGTGATGGAAAAACGATCCAGCGCACATTGCATTATTATACCTATGGAAAGGAAACGTGGGAAAAGTCTGCAACTTGGCCTCTAAAAACGAAGAAACAAACTTTCTATTTGAATAAAAACAAGTTAACTGATAGCCCTACTAAGTCATCAAGCAATGAAACTCTCCCTATAACTTTGCAAGCAACCACGGGAACTCACAACAGGTGGTTGACCCAAATGACCAGAGAAGAAGTGGTTTACCCTGATCTATCAAAGAAAGGCTTGGTCTACCAGAGCGAACCTTTTTCCGAGCAAACAGAAATCACCGGGACACCTGTTTTGCATACGTATATAAAAGCGAATCAGAAAGACGCCGCAATCTTTGCCTACTTAGAACTCATCGAGGATGGAAAACCCAGATACCTAAGCGAAGGTGGTTTCCGAGCCATTCATGCCAAACTCGCTGAACAACCGATTTACCCAGAAGCCGAACCTAGCCACACCTACAAACGCGCCGATGCACAAGAGTTACAGCCAGGGAAGATCACGAAATTATCGTTTGGACTCCTCCCAATATCTGTTGTTGCCAAAAAAGGAAGTGCAATTCGCTTGGTGCTACGTAGCCACGACTCTATCTTTGTTCCTGTAAATACGAAGGGTAGCCAGATTTCGATACATTCTTCGAAGGAGCAGCCCTCGGCTTTAGAACTGCCTGTTGTGGTAAGGAAGGAGTGAATATTAACCCCAACTCCCAAAGAAATTGAGGTTAAAATAAGCTTTGAAAAAATTAAAGATCTGTTTTACCTTTAAAGAGATGAAAGTTCTCTCCAGTAGAAGAATTAATATCATTAAGATAATAGATAAAAGTCCCCGAATCCAGTAGGAAGGGCTCAGGATCTTTTCGTTCTTTAATGCCAATGTCATAAGATATTCGCCTGGACAATTTTGGTTGCCCAACTGCTCCACCAACCTTGTAATCAAAAGCAGATACAACCCAAATTTCTTTAGTAGAGTTACGCTTTACTACGAGCGAAATGAATGGTTCGTTTGTTATTGTAGAAACGAAGTTTTCCTCATCTATTAAGCGAGCGCCTGAACCAGGATAAGGTATAATCGTTTTATTCTGAACACTACCTGGAGCAAATGGATTAGTTGCCGTAAGATCAAATTTAAATGATTCAATTGTATCAGCGTCAGGAGAAGTCTCATTAGCTGGTCCAACAAGTGCATAAAGAATGTATTCGGTTTTGCTCAACCTTATTACTCCACATGATCTTGCACGTTTACCAACACCAAAAGAGTGACGCCACTTTATGTCTGGAGCTTCATCCCTGGTTGGAACTAAACATGTCCATTGTATTTCATGTATACATGAACCTATATCCGATATTTGTACAATAGCTAATTGTCCAGGAATAATTCTAATGGATGATCCATAATCTGCCCCCAAGTAAGTCATATCAGATACTGGATATTCAATATTTGTGCCGTCATCATATTTCCAAAACACCTTTGCATTATCTGGAATATCTGAATCACATGGATCAACTAGAATCTCTGCATCATCAGGAATGTTTGCATCACCCGCACTATCTGGAATTTCTCGAATACCTGTAGTATCTTCTATACCACTTTTAATATAAACAATAAAAGGGAGATGACGCGATAAAAGTCCAGGTTCATTGAAACTAGCAAAAACCGGCCCACGTTCAACAGGGGTCGTTTCATCAGTTATTACAGGAGTAAGAGTAGGAATCCAAGTACCACCGATCCAATCCGCACGAAAGATTTGTATAACACCATCATGCTCTTTTGTAAAGTAAATACACGTTTTCCCATGCCTAGTTCCCCATTCAGGACCATTTTTATACCTGTTAAGTGTCATCTCTATGTATCCTGATGCAGACGGATGAGGATCGCTCGGATTGTTCCGAAGAAACTTTTCATCAAATAGTTTTCCCGTCGTTGTATTTATATTAGCAATAAAAACGTAATTTCCAGGTTGTTTAAGCAAAACTACACGCTTGTCAAATGGATCATACTCTGCATCTTTTAAATTT
>JBCCIA010000162.1:0-11880 GCA_039028475.1 Spirochaetota bacterium
AGATAAAGTTTAAAGTAAAAAATGGAGAGAGATTTTCCCCTACTAAAGAAGTCTTCATGGAAATACTAAAATATGACTCTACCAGTAATTTTGAATTTGAAAACTTTTTTACGTACCATGATAATGAAGTTATAGAGAAATTAGATAAAGACTTATACCAAGCAGAGTTTGAATGTGAGGTCTTGGGAATCACTGAGCTGGATACAATGAGAGCTTTGTTTAGGAAAAATGTTTCTTTGGTCATTAGCTAATTATTGATACCATTCTAAAAAACAGTTCACCCGATAATACATACCGAGTAAGGATATAGGCCACATGCTCCTTACTCACAAAAAGAATACCAAGGTAGAGCTTCAGCTTACCCATTACTCACAAACAGTACATTGGATCTTTCGCTTTGGCTATAGATATTTCAAGCAATTGCTACAACCTAATAAATTCAATGTAAATATAGCACTACTTTCCCCTATTGAATTTTTCGACTTTGTTCAATCAAAAGAGTATGTAAAAGATAAAGGTGAACACCTAAGCAGTCCTGAAATATCGATAGATCGTGCAGGAACTGGCCATTACTTTGATTGTGATGATAGAGCCATTCTTGCCATAGCTTATTTTTTAATGAAAAACTATTTATTGGGCTATGATCGTTATAAGATTCGCGTAAATGTAACTGGCAGAGCTGGGAAGGACAGACCACACCACGTATTCATAGATTATTGTGACACAAAAGTAGATCCAGAAAAGTGGATTACCTTTGACCCTACCTATCCGAGAAATGTATATGGTAAACACCTTTTCATTCCCGCAGGATATTACCAGACATACACCTACGACCCTAAAAAGGATAAAATCATACCAATACGCTAAAGGTTCAATTGAACCTTTGTTATTTTAAACTAAATCTTACTAGCCTTTACTATAGCTTAGTAAGGCTTACTTACCATTATCTTTGTGTTTTGTTAAAAAACCGATAGCTGTTATTATCTTTTTTCAATGAGCACATTAACTTTGCTATCTGGTGCAGAAGAAGAGATTGTCTCCCTTTATTCTCCTAATGATATTATTGATGGCCTTCCAACGAAATTTGACTCTGGAGGCGTTCTTTTAGGTGATGATGGGTATCTGTATGTATCAGATGGCAAAGATTATCATCCAAGAGAACAAATTCTCGAACCATTTGCAGAAGTTGGACTATACGGTATTGAAGATCTTACGGATGCAGAATATTTAGCAGGGGATGGTGAACTAAATGACTTAGCACAAATTTTTAACGAACATGAAATTTTACTCGGTGACGATGGCTGTGTCTATTGTCGTGAAGATCAAACACTCGCTGGGGAATACGCGGATGATGCGTTTTACCCAGTGGACACTTGGACTCTAAGCGGAGATGATATTTTTTTAGAGGGCTTCAAGTTCAAATTTAAAGCTCCTAAGTTCAAATTCAAGGCTCCCAAATTTAAGTTCCGTCCTAAATTCAAATTTAAACCCAAATTCAAGTTCAAAGCTCCTAAGTTTAAATTCAAAGCCCCCAGATTCAAGTTCAAAGGTTTGCGGCGTGGTATCAAACGCTTTGGAAAAGGTCTTTCCAAAGGGGTTAGACGCTTTTCTAAATCTGCAAGCAAGTTTGGGAAACAAGTCTCCAGGGGAGTAAAGCGAGCTGGTCGCGGCTTGTCAAAAGCAATGAAGCGATACAGAAAGGGTCTCTCTAAAGCTGTGAAAGGTCTTTCTAAGGGTGCGAAAAGTCTTAGTAAAGGTGCAAGTAAAGCCATAAAAGATGCAAGTAAAGGGCATTCAAAAATGCTTAAGAGTGCTGGAAAAGCTGCAAAGGATTTGGCTAAGGGCATTGCATCTGCTGCGGAACCACTAGCAGAAATGCTTTTTAATCAACAACAAATGTCCCAAATGCCAGAAGAGGAAGAATATCCAGAAGAAGAAGGCTATGGGGATGAAGAATACCCAGAGGAAGGTTACGAAGACGAATACCTTCCAGAAGAAGGTTATGGAGATGAAGAGTATTTACCGGAAGACGAATACGGTGGTGACTACATAGACGAAGGTTACGAAGATGAATACCTTCCAGAAGAAGACTATGAGTATGAAGAATATTTACCAGAGGACGAATACGGTGGTGACTACATAGAGGAAGGCTATGAAGACGAATACCTTCCAGAAAGTGAATACGGGGAAGATGAAGAAGAAATAGTCTACCACAACCAAGCCTTATACGGAGATGAGTTGGGTTTTGATCTTAGCCAAGCTATGAACTTTGGTAAATACCTTATACCAAAGGGAATGGCGGCCGCTGGCGGAAATCAGCAAGCACAAAATCAATTGTTTAACTTATCCAAAGGCACTGCAAATGCATTTGTACCCGGTAGTGGTGTTGCTTTAGATGTTGCTAAGGGTTTGTATAACAGTTCTGCTGCAAAGAAAAGAGCGCGCAAAGCTAAGAAAGATCGGCAAAGAAAGCAATTATTACAATTATACTTAAATAGAAATAAACCACAGTCTACTAGGCCAAGACCACGACCCAGGCCAAGTCCAAGAAGACGACCGGTTGTAAGACGTAAAAGACCAGTACGTAGGTATATACCACGACGACGCACAATGCCAACACCAAGACCTGCACCAGTGCAAAGACAACTACCGGTATTGCCACAGGTTGGATATGCAAACCCACAGTTAAGAGCGTATACACCACCACCTCCACCACAAAAGACCGAGAAAAAAGACGATAAGACTGCTTTGTATGTAGGTCTTGGTTTGGGCGGAGTTGCTTTAATAATGATGACACAATCAAAGGGGAAATGAGATGGCCACTACTAAGAAAAAAAAGCCAACTAAAAAGAAAGCTGTAACTAAAAAGAAAGTTGCTAAGAAAAAAGCTCCTCCAAAGAAGAAGCCAAGCAAAAAGAAAACTGGAACTTCTTCCAAAGGGACAAGCACAACAACCCCTCCACGTAAAAAAGCAACTTACCCTAAAAGAATGCCACCAATGCCAAAGAGCGGCAAGTTGGAAGATTGGAAAAAGTGGAGAGCAGCTGCACTTAGATATATAAATGGCACTCTTGCGGAAAAGCTAAAAAAAGCAAAAGACCAAAAAGAGATCGATAAAATCAAAAAAGAAGTGGAAAGAGAAAAGCAAAAGATAACGGGAAAAAAGCTTTTATCCACAGATAACCTACCGTGGGCGTAATTATTTAAAAATATATGAGGAATTAAGAGTATGTTAGCATTAATAAAAAAAATGAAATGGGGAACGCCTTTAAGACTTTTGGGTGGATTTGGCGTTGGATATGGCGGAGCTAAATGGCTTGGAGCAACTCTGTTAAAAAATTCAACAGAAAATACTGAATACAAGCAAGCAGCTGTTTCTTTAGGCGTAACTATCGCATCCGGGATAGCCTATGTCAAAACTCCAGAAAAGAACAAAACCATGAATACATTCCTCATGGGAGCGGTAACGGGAGCTGCTGGTCATACTGCAATTACAATTCTGACAACACCCGCAATCAATCCAAATCTACCAGACAATATCAAAAATTTTGCATCTGCACTAGCTGGTGATGATGATGAAATCCGAAGGAACCATGCAGAGCTTTATGAAGCATACACTGACTTACAAAACCAGATGGCTGAGCTTAACAGTGGCGATGCAGAAGAGCTTGCAGGCATAATCGAAGATCCAAGACGAAATCCTGACTTAGCCGGTGAAGAAGATTATCACGATGAAGAGGGCTTATTCGATGATGAAGAGTACGAAGAGCTTGAAGGCTATGACGATGATGGTGAAGAATACGACGACGATGAAGATGAAGAGTATGAAGAATATGACAATATGGACATGTACGGAGAAGAGTAAGAACATACTGCAATAATTTTTTTTAAAATAATAATAAGACGAGGAAACCACGTTGAAAAGAAAAGTTGAACAAGGGCGTTACATTGGTACGCCATACACAGAAAAACAGTTTAAGTGCATCATTCCTCTTACGGAAGGATTGAGTCCTGTCAATCTTTTTACAGGAAAGGTCACTGGAGAGATAGTGAATTTCTCAGGATCTGAAAATCCGTTCACCTCCCAATATGGAGGACGGGTCAAGGAATTTGGGCTTCATTTTGCAGCACAGGGTGGGAAAGCAATACAAATTGGCAGTGGGAACATTGGTGTTTTGGATTCCTATAATCAGTTGGTTCAATTTGGAGAAGTTGAGCTAAAGCGTGGTCCAGATACGGTCGACGAAATTGCTCTAAACCAACTCCTTCCACAAGCACCAATGATTTTTTTACCAGACGACGCCACAACAGGAACAGTGCCAGTAGACACGCCTTATGTAAAACCACCAATGATGCCGATGACTTATGACCCGCAAAGTCACGTCATTCTAAAAAAGTCATACAAAAACAACCCTTTGAGGTATGAGAATGGAACCGCTCTTGAGATGAAAATCAATTTCATGGGAGGTTGGTCGATTCCAGCTGACTTGACCGGTTACCAATTACATGGATACCTTAACTGTGAAATTTTCCATGAGTTGCCACCTATCGAAAGAGGTGTTATTTTACCGCAACCAAAATCGCGTAAAAGAAAATACAAGCCTTCCCCAAGGCAAGTAAAAAAGAGACCTCCAGTACGAGTAAGGTAATATGCAAAAACAACAAACAAGACCACGCCAACAAAGGCCAGCACTACCAGCCCAGCAGGTACAACCTGCTGGGCTGGTAGTGCCAAAGACTAGCCGGCTTTATTATGATTTCATCCTAGGCGGGGAAAATGAGCTTAGTATTCCTGTAAACAATGACTTGGTAGAAGCATTTTCGATCAAAAACAATACAGGCTTTGATTTATTTGTACTAGGAATACAAACTCGATTTTCCGACGGTTTGGAAGATTGTATAATCAATCTGATACAAGTTGGTGATAAGACAATCGTTGATGGCAGAACACAGTTGACCCAAATAGGAAATCGAATCAAAGCGGATGTCTCACGGGACGAGCTTCCGGTGAATTTTCCTCTCTCAGCAAATGCGACTGTAAGAATCAAGTTAGCAACCAAAAACGTAGCTATCACAACAGGAGATGTGAGCGTAACTTTATTTTGCCGTAAAGTCCCAAAATCAGCAAGATAGAGAAAGGTTCAATTGAACTTTTGCCATGAGAACAGTTTCGAAAAAATTAATATACCACGCGGAAAAGCTGGTAAACCAGCAATTCGCGGAAGCTCTTTTGGCAGACGATTATTTACGCACCTCACGGGGAGCCAATGGACTAGCACTCTATAATTTTTCTGCTTCAGAGATACACGGGAAAACAAGCATCGTAGGAATAGACGCATCAATTGCAAACAACTATAGCTCATCAAAACGCTTTTCCAGTGTGATCTTTAATCTTGATTTCTACTATACGACAGAGAGGAGCATAAACTTTTTACAAGGTATAAATGAATCTTTTTATGATGTATGTGACTTGAAATTTGAAGGTAGCAAGATATTTGATAGATCCGACACAAATCTGGAATTTTCATATAACGATCATTCGCTTGTTCCTGAAAATGTAATTTCATTCAATGCATGGCTTGACCCTGCTGACATAGATGCAGATGACACCTTATTCTTTCTGCCAACCAAATTCTACGGGAAACCAAGCATAGTAGATAAGCTTCATAGATTTTACTCTACCTCATTTACCGAATCATCGAATATAAATACCAGGATCGAAATACCCTCACAAGCCAATTACCTTTTAGTATTTCCTAACGTCACTTTACCAATACCAGGCAATCGAATCACAAGACTTGGGATAAAGCTCATACGCACAGGCAATATCTCAGCAGGTGCACTACTCAACTTACGCCTTGAAGAAGAAGAAAGGGGGGGGTACGACTATGGCCTGGGTGGGTGACGATCAAAGCGGATACTTCAATGATACCGGGTTTGCCCTTTTCATCACAGAGGATGGTAGGCCAGTTCTATACTCTGAAGAGTTAGAGTATGAGGACATCGATTTTTTTATACCATTAGAAGATCTCTTTTTCAATCCATACTTTAATATCTTAGTACTAGATAAAGATGGTAAAATTCCAGATAGCGTAATGCCATCGATTCGGCTTGGGAATACATTTGAAGTAGATTCGGAACAACAAATGTTAGACTACTCTATAAATCATACAATTGGCAAAGGTGATATTTGTTTAAGACGTGATATACCCGGCGGTGCATCTCTTAGGCTAATGGTAGACCCAGAAGTGGGAAAGCCAACACAGCGTCAACACTGGGTTGAACTTGTTTCTCGTTTTGTAAACTGGAATGATATAAAGTTCAAGCCCTTAGAGTTTCCTGCATTACAAGAAGAATTTGAACCAGGTGGAAACCTTCATCATGCACACGAACAATATGCAAGACTGTATAACGGTAAAATACTCCCAGAGCAGATCCCGCAAATAGAAATAGGTAATAGACACAAAGCCTTTTCAATTGAGCAAATGCTAAGTCTTGTTGCAACAACAGGAGATGTTTGCACTTTAATAGATAGAGCAAGAGGCATAAACCAAACCTATATACTATTTGGACAACCGTATAACCTGGATGATTGGGAACCGTTTGCCGCCCCTGAAGGTAAGGTAGATTCGGTAAACGGTAAAGGTGGCATTGTATATTTAGAAGCTGCTGACGTAGGAGCTGCTGAAAGAGAACACCAACATGATGATAGGTATTATACCAAAGCACAGATAGTCAAAGATCGTCTTGATTTACTCGAAACAATAAATGGAGAATTTGGCAACTATTATACAAAAGGTGAAGTTGACGCAAGACCAATCACAGAAGATGGGGGAAAAGAAGTTAAGCTCTGGCAGAACCCGGCCAACAACCATTTATACTTTTCAACAGATGGAGGTGCAAATTACTTCCCTTTCGCATGACCCCGGCGGAACCGGGGGACAACTTAAAACCTGGTTTTTGGGATGGGGAACCAAACGAATATACATGGGCAAACGGTGAATTTTGGTACCATAAGGTAGGTAGTAAAGATGAAGAGGAGCACGTAGGGTATTACAAAGATGCTTACAATTTTGCTGAAAACGATCCTCCTGAATTCCATCTATACCAGTATAACAAGAATGGGTATGGCTATTACTTATTATCAAATGTAACAATATCAACGAATTACAGAACTGATATAATAGCTTCACCATACGATACAGGAGTTGAGTTTTCAGGCACAGGAAAACTAATACATGATGTTAATGTACATCGAAGTGATTATGTTAGAATTTATGAGCTATTGCAAGTAACAAAGATAGGAATATATGACAAGTATAAATATGAATTTTGCGAATGGAAGTATTACGGTAGAGAGGAAAGACCAGAAGAATGAACTTATTATCTGATCCAATAAATGCTATACTAAAAAACCCAAAAAGGCATCTAACGCTATACCTGTTTGTATTGGCATTTGTATACATATATATAAAACTCAATACCCTTAGCGGACACGAACTAACACCTTCAGAAAAGAAAAATATTGATATGGTTCTGGCGTTTCTATCCTATCTTGTCGGTGGGCTTGCAGCGGTTGCAATTACGGCAAAAATTATTGTATTAAAAAGCTTTCAAAATTTCTTTTCAATCATTCTCCATATAGTTAAAAGTGGCACCCTTGCCATGATAAGAAAGAAAATCATCCGTGAGCTTAGAAAGGCATGGAAAGAAGTTAAAATTCCTACAAAGCATCAATTCAAAAAAGACTCTCGCCGTGTGTTATTTCAAACAATTGCCGACGTTGAACTTTCTTACTACAAAAAGGCAGTAAAAGATTCAGTTACAGAAGCAAACAAAGATAACGAATATTGGATAAAAGTGATGGAGAAGCAACCAGAGCGAATCACTAAGACGATGCGAAGACTTAAACTTCCTGCTGAGGTGATTACGGTCTACCAGATTGCAAGAGACAGACAAGCAAGGTATCCACAGGAGTTTTTTGAATATGTTCTGGAAATGACAAAGATGAACTTCTTCATTAACTTCCTATCTCTATCTTTCTTATTTGTTTTCATCCGTATTTTCTTAAGCGATCTCGCTGCCCTTATAGACGGTGTTAATGGCGAGTGGTCAGGGTTGAAATTTAAAAAAACAAATGATGATGGCATTACAAAGGAGTATACACTATGAGAGAGATTCTAAAAAAACTTCTGACAGAACCGGACAAAGCCTTTTCCTTATTTGTTCTTACCGTATTGTCAATTGTTACAATACCAATTACCTTGAAAGAGGCATTTACAAGACAAATCAAATACTACAAGTTGAATGGCTTTATTTTTGAAGAGATTGCTTCTTATCTCGTAACGATAACCTTAATGTTTATAATCTTCCTTTGCATCATCCATGCAAATAGAATATTTAACATTTTCTCTGATATACTCTATCTTATAATCCCTGCCTTAGAAAAATACCTGGGACTAGCTCCAGTTTCGCAACTTGACACCGGAACCGGTGTTTCAATGCCCATTGCTACTCCCAAAAAGAAAAAGAAGAAAAAGACTGAAGAACCTTTTCCCTATGTAAGAGGAAAGCGAGTCGATAAGCAGCCCCAAAATACCGAAGAAAGCAAAGGTTCAATTGAACCTTTAGAAGAAAAGGAGAATACCGATGTGGGAAAAAGTTAATGATTACTTGTACAAACATAAGCCAAACGGAAATGATACAAAAACCTATCTGGAAAAAAATCTATCGAATGGCGAATGGTATATTTTTGATGGCGACAACATCGACATCAGAGTCCCCATAGGAGGCCTTTTCAATAACCCTGTATTCTTCAGCGAACAAAGGCTTAACCCAACCACACAAATTGAAGCGAAAGAGAGTATAGCTGCATTTAGCCTCGTCTCAAGAGACGGCTATGTAGTCAAATCAGACGATGTTACGCAGCGGTATAAAATAGTGGGGATCGTGGCCAGCCCTGTAGCCACTGGCCAGGCTGCGGAGGTTTCGCTATCTGGCATTGTCGTAAATCCCGCATGGAATTTCGAGAACGGCAAAAGCGTTTTTCTAAATGGAACAACACTTTCTTCAGCACCTCCAAATTCTGGCTTTTGTTGCACCATAGGGAGAAGTGTGACGGCCACAGCAATATTTTTAAATATCCAAAATCCAATTCTATTATAGGAGACAACAATGGGAAAAACAGTGAAACCAATGGTTTACGACACAACGACAGGAGAGGCAAGGCTCATCCAGGCTGACGAAACTCTTGATGCAGTAGCAAAGGAAGTAGACGTGATGATGAAGCCCAGCGGAAGTGCCGGAGCAATACAAAAATGCCAGCCTGTTTATGTCAAAGCTGATGCAAACGTTGATCTTGCCCAGGCTGACGCTGTTGCTACAGCACAGGTCTTTGGGTTGGCTTCTCAAGAAATCGCTGTCGGCGAATCAGGAGCAATACAAACTGATGGCATCTTTACTGCTGCTGACTGGACAGCTACTACCGGAGCTGTGACGCTTACGGTAGGCTCTTCCTACTTCCTGGACGCTGCAAGCCCTGGGATGCTTACGACAACCGCACCAACGACAGGTTACAACTGCAAGGTTGGCCGCGCAGTCAGTGCTACCGATCTCGATTTGAATATCAGAGATTCGTTCAAACTATAAAGTGCCGCGAAAAAAGAGAAGAAAAAATAAGCGAAAACGAAAACAAAAAAGAAAGCAAAGGAGGACAACAGTGGGAAATGAAGTGAAACCAATGGTTTACAACCCAGCGACGGGGGATGAAGAAGTTTTGCAAAATGGCGATACTATATCAGGAATTCCGACAGCAATTCCAACAGTTAAAATATTCCAAACCACAATAGGAGCTTCCGAAGCTTCTTTTGTGTTTGGTCATGGTATCGCGGATGCTTATAACGGCTTTAGGGTTGTTGATGTTGTTTTTATCGGGAATGTGTCTAACATTCCAGTCCTTGGCGATGCAAGGCGTATAAACAAGAATCCTAACGTGACAATGTATGGAGGGCAGTTAGGAATTGCGGTCGCTTACTTTGATTATGATGATTTAAGAATCAGCGGCTCCCTGAATTCTGTTGTTCCGGCATATGGCACTTATAATTTTGCTGTTCACTACTTTTAATGTTTTATCATGGAATAGAATACAAGTTCGCTCCTAATATAAAACAAGGGTTCAGCGGTATGAACCCTACTTTTTTGCGGGTTGTGGGCAAGGCTTTTAAGAAACTAAAAGTAAAGAAAGTCTATGTCTATTCACATTTAAGAAAGTCAAATAGCAGTAGCTATCACAGCAAAGGCCAGGCTTTGGATATTGGCTATATCGTATTTGAAAACGGTAAGATCTTGTATCTAAATGTGAAGTTTCAAAAATACGACACGTTACAAGATTTGCTCTTTTTCAATGCCTTATTTAATGAGCTAGTTAAATACAACATTGAGTATTACAGTCCAGCAAAGATTTTTAGGACAGGGAAATACAACCAGAACAATAAGTATAAGAGCCTTAGCCAAAAAGGTAAAAGAGAGGTTTTGTCCAAAGCAGGAAAGCCTCACAAAAAATACTATGAATTGAATTCATGGCACTTAGACCACCTTCATCTTGCTATAGATGTTAGTGGTAATAAGGTAGCAGTTGCTGGAGCGTCTTTTATTTTATTTGCTACAGCATTAGGATTTTTAGGCTATAAGTATTACCAAAAAAAAATCAAAGCGAAAAACCCAGAATTAGAAAATAAAAAAGAAGCAGGAGAAGAAGAAAAATGGCTTATAGAATAAAAATATACCTACAACCTTACCAGTACCAAATCACAGGTGTGTCAAACTATTATGGCTATAAATCCGGGATCAACATGGTATCCTTTTTACTTAAGTCCTCAACAGTTTCGAAGAATGGTTCTGCATATGTTTCTAAAGACCCAAGGATTGGCTACTTTATACGAGATCTCCAAATGTATAATAAGGGAATCAAAATCGCAAGCACCAAGATCGTATATGAATCGGCAGCACCCAAACCAGCTCCACCGCCTCCAGCACCTAAACCAAAGCCAAAGATAGTTCCACCACCTCCGGGAGTGACTCCAGAGAAAAAGAAAAGCTCAAAACTAACATGGCTTGCGGTTGCAGCGGCAGCGGCCTCATTCTTCTTATAGGCTGTTATTATGATTTGTGAAGGTTCTGATTTTTGGTGGGTAGATCAGGATTATCCATGCCGTTTTGGAGTGGCGTTTCCTAATTGGAATGGAGAGGTAATTGTTCCTGAAGAACTACTCTCGTTTAATAGATTTGCTTATAGCCGATCCAAAAGGAGACTTTCTTTTCGTGTGTCTGGTGCAAAACGAAAGACTTTCTCGACGCTTCTTTGTACCACAGATACAAACGCAAAGCGTTTCCTTAAGCTATTCATAGAAGCAAACGCTCATATATCACATACGAAAATAGAGAACTACGTATTTATGGATTTAGACGGCAACGATGATAACCTGGTAACAAATCTAATTAGAATAAAAAACGGAATAGAAACCGTTATTAAAAAGACTGCTGATATAACCACGACAGCAGCAAATTACTTTATACCTATTGTGATTATTGGTGGGGCTTTATGGATTCGGAAGAACCGCAAAGACTCTTAGCCGAATTCTCTTTTAATTTTGTAAGCATAAAAACTAATAATTCCGAATGAGAAGGTCTACTTCTAAGTCCAAAAGTCTTTCTTTGCATATCTATATATTCATTCTTAAGCAAATTCCAAGTAACTAACGCATCTTCTGAAATAGAACCTTGTATTTTTAACTTAACCATTTCTGTTTCCAACCTACCATCAGCCATATCTATCTTCCTATTATTAATAAGACTTACTCACTCTTATTAAAGAATATATTC
>JBCCIA010000163.1:0-11828 GCA_039028475.1 Spirochaetota bacterium
GAAGCCCTATCATGGGAGGAATTACACTATTCTGTGTGATTCGTTTTACTATAGTTTTCAACAAAATATTTTTTCATTTTCCACAAATAAAAAAATATGTAAGAGTTTTCTTCATTTTTCTTGCTCTCGAGTTTATTTTTTGCTTTGTGGCTCCACTTGTTTGGGCTGGAGTCTTATTCTCTATACTCAGTACAGTATTTCTTTTTAGTTCTTTATGGATCACTATAAAGGTATATAAAAAAGGATTTAGGCCAGCTAAGTTTTATATTCTGGCTTTTTCTTTTTTTATATTTGGATCATTGCTGTATACATTAAAAACGTTTGCCTTACTACCAAATAACTTTGTCACCCAATACAGTTTGCAAATAGGAAATATTCTAGAAGTAGTACTATTGTCCTTTGGTTTAACCGATAGGATCAAACAACTCTCCTTAGAACGAGATACAGAAAGAAAACTGCATCATGAATACCGCGATCTTCTACAAGAATTAGAGATAAAAACTGCTGAGTTAGCAGATACAAAACAAATCATCGAAAAGGCAAAATTGCAAGCAGAATCTTTAAATGAGTTTGCCAAAATGATCAACTCTACCGTTGATTTGGATGAGATATTTCAATATGTAGTGGAGGATTTAAAACAAAAACTCGATGCAGATATTTTTCTTCTACAATTGGTGACTCAGGACAAAAATGAACTCCACAATAGATGCTTCCGTGTTCCAAGAGAAGTTTCGCAAGATTTGATCCAAGAATACGATTCTTTTACGTATCTGATTGAACCAGAAGTCGGTATGTATTATTGGACCATTTTTAGAAAAAAATTGGTATATATTAGAAACATTAAAAGTTCAGAAAGTTTTTCTGAAATGGACAGAAAACTTTTTGAAGGTCTAAAAATCACTTCGGTTCTCCAAATTCCTCTAATTCTCCGCAATGAAGTAATAGGTATTTTCCATATCAACAAATATGGTGGGATGAAAAGAGTTAAAAAAGAAGAGCTTCGCTTTATCAAATCCTTTTGTGAACAACTGGCGATAGCAGTGAACAACTCTAAACTCTACCAAAAGACAAAATTAGAACACCAAAAATCAGAAAATCTTCTATTAAACATACTCCCCCGAGATGTCGCAAAAGAATTAAAAGAAAAAGGATACTCTGAACCTATTCTTTTCGATAATGTCAGTGTTCTGTTTACCGACTTTAAAGGTTTTACACAAATTGCAGAAAGACTGACTCCACAAGAGTTAGTCAGAGAATTAGATGCTTGTTTCGTACAGTTTGATAAAATAAGTGAAAGGTATAATTTAGAGAAATTGAAAACTATTGGTGATAGCTATATGTGTGCAGGAGGGATCCCTAAAAAGAATACTACCCATTCCATTGATGCGGTACTTGCTGCTCTGGAAATGCAAAACTTTATGAACTTGATTAAAAGTCTGAAAGAAAAAAAAGGTCTGGAATATTGGGAAATTCGTTTGGGAATTCATAGCGGTCCCTTGGTGGCTGGCGTGATTGGTGAGAAAAAATTTGCTTATGATGTCTGGGGAGATACGGTAAATACGGCCAGTCGTATGGAATCCAGCGGAACTTCAGGAATGATAAATATCAGCGGTGCCACCTATGAATTGGTTAAAGACTATTTTGAATGCGAATACCGTGGGAAAGTCAATGCAAAAAATAAAGGTGAAGTAGATATGTATTATGTACATAAAATAAAATTAGAATACTCGAAAAAGAAAGATGGAAAAACCCCAAATAAGAAGTTTTGGGAACGGTATGCAACACTAGTCTGAACAACTTACAGCGTGTCCTAAAACCTGTCTATTCTTATGTAAAAGGCAAGCTGCAAGAGCCTGTAGTTTTGTTTTAGGACAGGCTCTTATATGTTTTGAGAAGTTTCCGACTCTTCTACAACATAATCATCAGGAACATACTTAACTTTGCCAAAGTTTTTGAACATAAACTCCTCTGCTAAGAGTGCTCCACTACGAAACTTAGCATTCTTCGTTCTCCAAATTTCATTCGTTCTAAAATACTCTTCCCCTCTCTTGATAAACTTATGATTCTTTTCCAAGACATGGTAATTAAAATCCAACTCTTGATCGATTCGGATTTCACCTTCTAAAAGTTTTTCTGTTAGCC
Source organism: Spirochaetota bacterium (assembly GCA_039028475.1). Classification (GTDB taxonomy): domain Bacteria; phylum Spirochaetota; class Leptospiria; order Leptospirales; family Leptospiraceae; genus JBCCIA01. The sequence continues at coordinate 2,143 of JBCCIA010000163.1, forward strand.
ACAGGTTGATTTGGAAAGTCCACTGCGTATTATTGGTCAATTGGAAATCGATATAGTTATAAAAAACGGTTGCTCCACTTGCAAAAGGCAACACCCTACCATCGTCAGGAAATGGATCAAAGCTATGGTGGTGTCTTTCGCTGATTGTCAGGGGAGTGTGCAAGGCGAGCCAATGCATGAGATTCGAACTCTGACAGATACCACCACCAATGCCTGGTCTTGCTTTTCCAAAAGACAGCTCCATACCTAGCTTATAGCCTTTTCGCTTTGTAGGCAGACCTACTGTTTTGCAGAAGGAAAATGTTTCTCCAGGTCTAATGATTGTCCCATTGATTTTTTGAACCACTATTTCTAAGTTTTTGATCTTATTGTATTGTAGAACCATATCGCTTTCACCGAGCTTTCTTAGCAGTTTGGATTGGTGTTTTTTTACCCGAAAGGGCAGTTTCTCTTCTTGCTGCAAACTGGTGTAAGTCTTCTTGCCAAAATACCATACAAACATTCTACGGATTCGTTTTTCCCAGACAGAGATGAAATAGAATATAAGATGCCTTTGCGATAATAGCTTTTTCTGTTTTGCCATAAAAACATGAAAACAATCTGCTCTCTTGCGTTAAACTAGAAAAAACTTTTCGAGAGATCTACCAGGGATGCGTAGAAATTTTGCAATGTTGTTTCCTGAGAAATGAGCGACCAAGGTAGATTGGAAATAATCCTTATCACTACTATCTTTCGGATTGTAACCAGCATTGTGGATGATTAGATCGATTGTGCGATTTAAGGATTGCACTTCTTCAGCAAAATTTTGGATAGAACTATAATCAGCTAAATCTAAATTCGCAATACTTGAATTCTCTCGTTGAGTAAGCTGTGATGTATCCCTAGCTGTAAAAATAACATACCATCCTGCTTGGTAAAATGTCTCCACTAAAGCCTTCCCAAGTCCACGATTGCCACCAGTAATTACGACTGTTTTTATATTTATTTCCTTATGAATAAAGTTTTGCGTATTGCATTTTCCTTTTCCAGTTTTTTGTATTAGAGGCATACTATTTTTCTCTTTTACATCTATAGTGAAATACTATACTTCCCATTTAGGTTATATACTAACTCACCAGTTAGCTTATTTTTTTATTCGATAGACAATGCAGGTATGTTATAAATTTAATAGACATATGAACAGTCCAGCTCTTCTCACAAATGTACATAAGCAAGAAAATGGGGCAATTTTTGAAATCATTATGAACCGTCCAGAAGTTCACAATGCAGTGAATGGTGAAATGGCCAAACTCTTTCTCGCTGCTTGGACAGAGTTTAAAGAGAATTCTGATTTGACAGTAGCTGTTCTACGAGGAGCCGGCAACAAATCTTTTTGTAGCGGAGCGGATCTAAATGCTCTCGAAGAGCTGGTGAATCTAAATGCTACACCGGAAGAAGAAAAGAAGTATATCCAAGAAGCGAAAGGCCCAATGGGTGGAACCAGAATTGTCCAAACCAAACCTGTCATCACTGTTTCGCAAGGCTATACCTATGCAGGTGGTCTGGAACTTTTTTGCCACGGCCATATCCGTATCGCGGAAAAACAAGCTATGTTTTCTGTTTCTTGCAGAAGGTGGGGAGTGCCTTTGATTGATGGAGGAACCGTGTTTTTGCCGCGTCTTCTGGGTATGGCCAACGCCTTGCCGCTGATCATCACCGGACAAAGGATTCGTGCGAAAAGAGCCTACGAAATAGGTTTAATTTGGGAACTTGTAGAAAAAGGCAAAGGAGTAGAAAGAGCTATGAAGCTCGCCAAACAGATCTGTGCCCAACCGCACGATGCGTTATTTGCAGATATGAACTCTGTTCTAAATGGGTACCATATGCCTTTGGAAGAAGCATTGAAGTATGAAGCAAAAAACGTCTTTCCTGTCTGTAGAAGTAAAAGCTTTCAGGAAGGAGTCAAGTCTTTCCAAGAGGGAAATAGGTTCTGGGTTAGGTAAAACCGCTGATTCATTGGTTCTAATAGCTGGTGTCGTTTTAGAAAACTATCTCATAACCATAGTATAGCAAGGTACGTTTGGTGGGTCAAGATTTTTTATCCGTTTATAGAAAAAGGGGGCATTGACTATAGCTTTTTATTCTTTCATTCGAATTCCTATGACATTTGGTATAGACCAAGTCCTATCATTGGAATCATCTTCTACAAACGAAGTCTCATAACTACCGAACATTTCATAGGTATGATTAGGAAGGTTGATATAAAGTTGTGCTTCTGGGCCACCTTCCAAGTGTTGTGCGGCAACGACACCTAAAGATATCAATTCTTGGTTGAAATCGTACATCGTATAAGGAGAGCGAGAAAACATAAAAAGTACATTCCCCTGCTCGTCTTCTCCTAAGGCTGCTTCACTCCACATTCTGTTTTGCTCTCTCCATCTATTTTCTTTGTATCTTTTGATTAAGCGTAAATTCTGTAATATAGACGAATAGTTCTTGAGTATTTTTCTCATAGACACATTTGGTTCATCTAATCGGACGCAAACATTCCAGCATTGATAACCGCTGTAAGGTTATGTTTTTTACACCAGTCTGCACTGGTTTCGCTTTTATAATTTGGATCCCAGCTTTTGCCAAGTAAAACAAGATCCCAAAGATTCGGGTCAATCCGCAGAATGATAATTTTAGAATCCTACCTAAGTATATAAGAGCCTGTCCATTAAATAAAGCTACAGGCTCCTGCAGCTTACCCTTGGTTAAAGAATACGCTTATTTGCAGACGCGCTGTAAAAGCAGAAAAATTGATTGGCAATTCTGTCTCTCCTTATTATTTTGCTTTTAGTAAACAAAAGTAGGAAAAGCCATTGCAAAAAGAACTCAGTCTAGCCTATTCCCCCTGCCCCAATGACACATTTTTATTTTATCATTTGGTACACGAAAGTCTGTCAGAAACTTTACGTGTGCAAGAAGAGTTGTATGATGTAGAACAGCTGAACCAATTTGCAGGTGAAGCTCGCTTTGATGTAACCAAATTATCTTTTGCTGCATTCTTTCATGTCATGCAGAATTACGCTCTATTGGATTCAGGCTCCGCTTTAGGTAGAAACTGCGGTCCTATTTTAATTCGTAAGAAAGGCAAAGTTGTAAAATCTCCTACCGAAGAAAAAATCTTAGTACCTGGCTTGCAAACTACGGCCAACTTACTTCTCAACTTGCACTTTGATAAGAAATGTTCCGTTGTTGCTACTCGTTACGACAAAGTAATTCCTGCTCTGTTACGTGAAGAATACTCTTATGGGGTTATCATCCATGAAGAACGTTTTACCTTTGCTGCACAAGGTTTAGAAATGGTGGTTGATTTAGGAGAATGGTGGGAAACAGAAACGGGTAAACCAATTCCTCTAGGAGCGATTGCGATCCAACGTAGCCTAGCAGAAACCTACCAGCAAGAGTTTGGTAAAAAACTACGACAAAGCCTAGAGCTTGCGTACGCTCATCCAGAGAAAACGAAAAACTATATCAAAGAAAACTCACAGTCGATAGAAGAGGAAGTGATCCAAAAACATATCGATCTGTATGTAAATGACTTTACCCGAGAATTGGGAGAGGAAGGCAAAGAGGCGGTACTTACTTTGTATGAAAAAGCTACTGCGTTAGGGTTGGCACCAACAACAGATGTTAAAAATATTTTTGCTGGTTACTAAACCTCTACAACTTCCAAGATAATCATAGTTAGGTTGTCGAATCCACCATAGCGGAGGATATTCTCAGTTAGTACATCTGTCTTGGAAACGAGTTCTTTGTCTAACATACAGACTTCTAACTCTTCGGTACTAAGACTTTCCCAGACACCATCTGTACAGAGCAAAAATTGATCGCCTTTGTTCAAAATGATTTCATTAAAATAGATTTCGGGCATTTCTGTGATCAGATCCCCCGTAAGTGCAGAGGTAACAATATTTTTTTTGGGGTGAAAGCTCATCTCTTCTTCTGTGATCATACCAGAATCCACCAAGTACTGTACAAAAGAATGATCTTTGGTAAGTCGTTGCAGAAAACCATCCTGTCTACGATAAAGCCTACTATCTCCCACATTGAATACATGTGCGTGCTTACCGTTGATAAACATGCCACATAAGGTGGTTCCTAAACCAAAGGAGCTCCGTTCTCCTCTAGCATAATCGTCTAGCTTTCCTTTTGCGGAATAGATCGCTTGTTTGATATCTTCCTGGCCGGCAAAACCCAAAAAGTCATCTTTAATGCTTTCTAAAGCAAGGTTACTAGCAATTTCACCTTTTGCATGCCCTCCCATTCCATCTGCCACCGCAAAAACAAACTTTTCATCATCAATGACTGAAGAAATGGCATTGGTAAAGCTTTGCGAAGTATATATTACATCGTGAACCAGCATGCTATCTTCGTTATTCTGGCGTACGTTTCCCTTATGTGTATAAAAAGCACAGTTTATCTTCATATATATTGTTTCTTCAAAAATTGCGAGATTTCTCGGGCGAGTTCTTCTTTGGGCAATGGCCCCACCTTATGCACACTACCCTGTTGTGAGAATATTTCGATGCTGGATTCATTTTCTCCAAACCCCTGCTGGTTTTTACCTACGTAATTGCCAACAATATAATCAAGACCTTTACGGTTTAGTTTAGTTATTGCATGTTTTTCTAAATCATTTGTTTCTGCAGCAAAACCCACCAATGCTGTATCCTGATAACCTGTTTCTTGTATCCTCTGTGAGATACTTTTAAGAATATCACGATTTGCAATGAATTCTAAAGTCATGCTAGTATTTTTTTCTTTTTTTATTTTCTCTCTCGCCTCTTGTTTCGGCCTATAATCTAAAGGAGCTGCTGCCATGACTAGTAAGGTTTTTTCCTGCATCTCTTGCCAAACAGCTTCTAACATTTCATTTGTGGTTTCAACAGCGACCGTCTTGCTATTGGATAAATGGCGATACTTATCTCTCACATTTCCACAAATATAAGTGACTTGTGGCAGCCATCCCTGTAGTTCTTGTGCAATGCAATAACCCATCTTACCAGAGGATGCATTGGATAAAAAACGAACAGGATCTATCCATTCCATGGTTGGTCCAGATGTTACGATGGCCTTTTGCAATGACAATAAACTTTCTCCAATCTTTCCTGGGAATTTCAGACTATACCATGTGAGAGTAATTTTGTAAAGATATTATTTCCTTATATATCGGTCAGATATCCGGAGTTCTTGTATTTTTTCCGCAATAATTTCAATATCCGCTAGTTTCCCTTTTCCTTCATCGCCACAAACGACAACACCTTGCTGTGGTTCCACCAATACCACTCCATCCTCGCGCAATTGCTGCATATTTCTTTGCACAGCAGGGTGGGAATACATCCCTGGATTCATTGCTGGAGCGACAAGACAGGGACACGTCATGGCCAGATAGGTAGAGGTTAGTAAATCATCTGCAATGCCATTTGCCATTTTTCCAATACTATTCGCAGTCGCCGGCACTACTGCAAATACACTCGCAGCATTCTTAACATCTATATGAGCCATACCTGTTTCATATTCATCGATTCGAACCGGTTTGCCAGTCAAGGCTTCAAATGCAATCCTACCTACGAATTGTGTTGCATTTTTGGTCATAATTACTTCTACACCAACACCCGATTTGCTCAGGATACGTACCAGATCACAGGCTTTATAAGCCGCAATACCACCCGTTACAGCTATGATTACACTTTTTTCAGTCATATTCCTCTTGGATAGGAACAATACTCACTACAGATATATCATAACGGATAGCAACAATTTTATTGCCATCCATTCTATCTACCGTTAAAGTTCCCGTCGTTATAGATACACTACTTCCTTCCCCCGGTATATCTTGGTGCTTTTCCAAAAATAACCCCGCTATCGTTCGAACCTCTTTGTAAGGCTCCATATCCTCACCTTCTAAAATATCCTTGAGATCGCTTAACTCAGCTTCTCCATCTATAATATAGGAATTGGGCAATATATCATGTATGGGGTCTTCTTCGTTATCATCCGTTTCGTCTTGGATGGAACCAAATACTTCTTCAATAATGTCTTCTAATGTCAACAAGCCAGCTACACCACCATAATCATCCACAACGATGGCCATATGTTGTTTCAAAGAGCGCATTTTTTGCAAAACCTTATCTAAAGAGCGAGTCTCCGGGATGAAAACAGGATTCTGCATAATTGCTGTAATGGGCGCATTTTTCACTCGTTCTGCATCAGCTTGCCACTGAAATATGGATTGCACATGGATAAGACCAATGATATTGTCGATACTGCGTTCATATATGGGATAGCGAGAAAAGTTGTGTTCTGCAATGATAGAAATGACGTCTTTTATTTTTTCCGAAGCAGAGATACCGATCATGCCTGTCCGGTGTGTCATCACATCTTTCGCTTCTTGGTTAGAAAAGTTGAAAGTGTTTTCTAACATCTTCATATCCGAACCTTCGCTACTACCTATCATATCGTTGTGTTCTTGTACCAACATCCTTAGCTCTTCCGCAGAGTGCGTATTGTGCTGGATCCCGGATAATTTGAGCAGCCCTAGTAAGGAGCTAGTCAAATGATTCATAATGAAAATTATTGGATAAAACAAATAATAGAAGACGAATAGAGGAACAGAAGACTTCATTGCAACGGACTCAGCATTTTGGATAGCAATTGACTTTGGAACCAATTCCCCCAGAACAACATGCAACATAATGATAAGCACAAAGGCAAGTGCAAACGAAAGAGCGTTTATGTTGCCCTGGTTAACATAAGTGATAAGTGAGCTATGCAAATGGTTAGCTATAACCTGCGAAATATAACTTTCTCCTAACCAACCAAGCATAATGCTCGCGAGAGAAATACCAACCTGGCATACAGACAGCATATCGTTAACTTTGAGAAGCGCCTTTTTGGTCAATGCGGCAAATGTACGCTTCTCATTAACTAATTCCTCTATTCTGGTAGGCCGAACCGATACTAATGAAAATTCAGCAGCAACAAAAAAACCGTTCACCAGGATCAATGCTAAAATTAAAAATCCTGTCAATGCCATTATCTTTTCATATTTTCCGTAAAAGGCAGTTTGCCTAACCTAGGGATTTACTCCGTACATATGCAGTTTGTATTAGATGCCAAGAATTTTCAAGCCCGAAATTTTGCACCTATTATTTTGGTTTGTATTTTCAATGTGCATGGTAGGATATGCGAGACTCTTTGGCATTGGTCATAAGTTGGTACATTTCCTGCCATTCTTTCGAGTGTGAAGAGTTCAAAGAATAGTTGTAAAAAAAACGAAAACTCTTCTGCTGGTATTTTTTCTGCAAATACTGCAACAACTCTGCTCCGATATGGTTCATATAAACTTGTACACCCCCTTTTTTCAAAAAAGGTAAAGCCGTTTCCAATTCTCGAAAGATCCGATCATAACCATATTTCTTTAGATTGTATTGTTTCAAATACCAGCGTTTGTACTGAGGAGCATAAGAGATAACGTATATGTCTTTGTGAAACCTTACACAAGTCACAAAAGGTTGCTTGGTTTTTTTGTAAAAACTTCTATCAAATCGATAAAACTCTTCATTCATACGGGTTTTCACTTTCTTACGCAAGCCATTCCATGTACTCTTTAAGTAATAATTATCTTGTAAAGGGCGAAATCCCTTATAAATAGCTAACCTTCGGTCCACTCCAGGAATTTGCACCAAACCTTGCTTTGCAATAGGCAGGGAAGTATTTTGAAATTTCTGGAAGGAATAAAACAAATAAAGCAAATCCTGGTATTTACGCTTCTTTGTGTAATAATCAGCGGCAACATGAAAGAACGAATCTATATTAAAACGATCATCAATGTAATGTTTGATAGACATGATATCTTTGTCGTATTCGTGCAATTTCATTTTGTTCAACAGATTGCCAATGAGGCTATTGACAGCGGAATACTGTCTTTTCTTCAACCTGGCTCGGAATAAACCTTGTTTTCGAGTCCATTCCGAAGCGAAAAAGGGATCGCTCTTGCCTAAAATCCCATAAGACTTGGTAAACTGGATGATAGCCTTACGATTGTTATTCAATAAAATATGAGAAAAACCATTCATCAGAGTAGCTGCATATTCGACTCGCCGCCAACCCTTACCCTGAGCTTGGTAGATAATCTCATTAGAAATCTTCTGGGTAATGTCTGGTCTATCGTGCATCATGATGTGAGCAATTCGAAGTTTTACAAACAAACCCTGCACTGTCACCCTGCGGGATGTCTTGATTTTACTCAATGCTGCAATAGCTTTAGAAGCAGATTTTGCCTTCCATATTGAAATCGCAATCAGATCCCGTGCGGCATGGATTGTCAATGGTTTGTCAAAAAAAGGGTTGCGAATACGTTTCCCCCAGTTCTTGAAATTTAACGACAGATAGTATTTTAAAGAACTCTGGTAATCCTTACGAAAGTGTGCAATAGCAGCTAGCCTAAGGTATATTATATTCTTGAGATACCTCTTATAACGTAGCTTGGGAAGAGTCGCCTGTAGAGTTTTTTCTGCAGCCGCTAAGTCACCTGCCAACATATGATAGAAAGCCTTTCTTTCATAAGACACGACATTAAAAAATGTAGAAAGCTTTTCGGATTGGATCTGAATTTGCTGGAATTTTGCTGCTTCACTGGCAAAGCCTAAAAATGCAAGTTTAGGACCGATAGAGGGTAACAAACGGTCTAAAAAGTATATATAGGAGAGTTTTTTTCGTTTTCGGAAAGAAGCAAGCAAACGGTTTAGACTTGTATAGTGCTGGTAATAGTTGTCAGAGGCTTTTTCTATTTGCTGCATAGCCACCTGCAATTTGATCAAATTGCAAAAGGTATAGTATGTCAATTTAGGATTACACGACAATCCACCGACCTCTGGAACACTGGTAAGTAGTGTTTTTGTACTACTCTTGTTTGTGAGCATATATTTGATAGCTTTCGCAATGGTCTTTCGGTATAGGGAAGTTTCTTTACGGATATATGTATCTAATTTTTTTCCCGCTCCTCGCCTGTCATTTCGATCGAGAAACCAAACCGCATTGATGAAGGCGTCTACCAAACGAAAATCTTCTTTCGAAGTACGAATTAGGTAGAGGATATTGGCTACGTTCTCTTTATCGTTGCGGTTTAAATAGTATTCAGAAACAGTGAGAAGAAAACGAATTTTGTTGCGGTAATCTAAAGCGGGAATTTTCTTAAGCGGCACATTAGAAAGAAAAACTTTCTTTCGATCCATCGAAAGAGACATAAGTTTACCACGGGCAGACCAGGTTTGAGCCTGTAATTTTTTGCTTGGAGTAGGCAAAAGAAAAGAAAAAATAATAAATGATAGAATAATATTGAATTGAGTAGGCAAAGAATATTTCATAAGAATCCTTGTTTCTTAAATAATATGAACAGGAGAGATTTGCTGCTTTACTTTGAAATCGCGCATCACGAAAGCTAATGCTACGATAAGGAATGAATAATGCAATAATTATTTTAGTGGAGCTTTTTCTTCCTGCCAGAAAAGGTACTTCTTACGAAACTGCAAAGATATATCATCAAAAACCAAAAGAGTCGCTTTTTTCCGTTTCACATGGTACGGAGGAGGCTGGTAGAGAAAGCCATTAAAATACAATTTTCGTGTAGATTGGTAGACTTTGTCATTGCCAATAAA
>JBCCIA010000164.1:0-11819 GCA_039028475.1 Spirochaetota bacterium
ATAGATAATTATGGCTGCTTTGCCTTTTTGCATAACTATATCTCTATTGTTAGAAAAGAAACAAAGGATTTAGAAGCCTTATTCTTGGAGGCTGCTTTAGATAATGGTCTAAAAAGGCTAGGAGCAGAACAAGTAGAGGGCAAATTACTAAAAAAACTTTCTCCTGATGATAAGGCTATGTATACACGAATATGTGAAGATAAACCTTTTCGCATCGAATTAGGTGAAAAAATCAGGAATTCAGTTCCAGAATTAGAACAAAAACTTTCTCCAGAATACTACTTAAAAAATCTATCGACTCCATTAACAATCTTACATGGGAAGGATGACCCTGTACTAGCAAGCCAGGAATCTATCGAAATGGCAGAAGTGTTAAAAGCAAATAATAAAGCATACTATATAGAAATAACAAGTTTATTATCGCACGGTGATCAAACATCAGCAATCAAGAACTTTCACAAAATTCCAGGAATAGCGAGTGCTTTTGGATTTTTTTTTCAACACTTAAAATAAAATTATCTTGATTGACGATAAATCAGTTTTTTTAGTAGAACGAAAGTGTATAAGTATTCGTCTAATTATACCGATATATATACAAACCAATAACTATGGAATCTGAAGAAAACACAGAGTCAGAAGAAGAGAGTCAAGAAGAATACGTAGATGGTCCTAAAAACGTAGACCCAACTAAATTTTTCACAATAGAGGTTTCGCATGATAAAATGGCTGCTTACCTCACAATTGATACAATGAGTATCAATTTAGAAGAATTGGCGTCTTACCAAGTGCAAGACTATCTAACGCGTTCTGAATTAGATGCAGAACTAATAGACTATTCGTCAGTTAACTATATTTTTGCAGAAATCAACAAGATTCGCAAGGGTCAAAGTGGTTCAACAGTAGTAAGAACTCTTGTTGCAACTGGAACAAACCCAGAACCAGGCGAAGACGGATGGATTAAATACCACTTTCCATACAATAGAAGGGTTGTGATCAAAGAAGATGGCAGTGCAGACTTTCGCAATATTGATAAGTATATATCCGTCAAAAAAGATCAACTTTTAGCAACAGTCTTTCATGGAGTAGTAGGAAAACCTGGCAGAGATGTAAAAGGAAATAGTATCTCTCCTCCATCGATTCTAAAGCCAAAACTAAATATTGGTAAAAATATCCGTAGCTCTGATAGGGAAGAGTTCAATGAATTAGCTGAGGTCAAACTCTATGGCGAGCACTATTCCAATACCGATGGGGCAATTTATGCAACGGAGAATTCTATTGCTGTATCTCCTGAGTTGATTGTCGACACAAATGTTGGTTTGGCTACGGGTAATATTAAATTTGACGGAAGTGTGATCATCAAAGGTGTGATAGAAGATGGTTCCAAAGTAGAATGTACAGGCAGTCTTCTCGTAAATGAAAATATAGAAAGTGCAAATGTCCTGGTAGGGGGAGACCTCATTGTAAAAGGCTGAATCAAAACGGGACAAAAAGGCACTTTAAAGGTAAATGGGTCTGTCAAAACAAAATTCATTGAGAATACAATACTAGAAGTTGATGGAGATTTACATGCAGAAATTTCTATAATGAATTCCAAGGTATTTTGCTTAGGGAGCGTAATTTTCTCAGGAAAAACGAACGCAATTATGGGCTCAGACATAACTGTTTACAATGGTCTATCTGTTTACAACCTTGGATCAAATGCGGGGCTAAATGTAAACATTGATGTTGGTATTCATTATAAGAACGAAAGGTTATTCAACGAACTACACGATAAAATTCAAAAATTAGAAAAAGAGATAGATAAATACGCTCCAAAAATCCAACAAGCCAAAATAATGATCCAAAAATCACGCGGAAAACTTGATGATGATAAGAAAAAGAAATTTGCGATTCTGTTCAACGAATTCCAAAAACTCAGCAACCAACTGAAAGCCCTACAAGCTAAGTATGAAGAAATGAAAACAGGTAGGTTTAATTTAGAAAAAGTCAACCTAGTTGTTTCTGGCTCTGCATTTACTGGTGCTGTCATAAAATATAGAAGGCAGATAGAAAAGATCAGTAAGACGCAGTCCGCTTTTATGATGAACTTTTTCCCTGGCCAAGAACATGCTCCTATGACTGCTATCAACCCGAAACGACAGCAATCGAAGTTAAAATAACAATCTATTCTTGGATTGTAGTAGCAATGATCTCGGTGCTTACCGGCTGGATTACCCCTTTTTCTGTAACAATGGCTGTTATGTTGTCACTAGGGGTTACATCAAAAGAAGGGTTTAAAGCCTTTGCTCCTACTGGAGCTAAAACTCCTTCTGCCAAAATGCACTGCCCCTTTTTATCTTTTAGAAAGGAGTTTTGTGTCAATTCAGCTGGCTCACGCATTTCAATTACAATTTCTGCACCGTTAGTAATAGTAAAATCAAAGCTTGATTCAGAAGCGGCTATATAAAAAGGAACGGAATGCTCTCTAGCAACAACCGAGAGGTTATATGTCCCTATTTTATTGGCTGTATCCCCATTGGAAGCGATTCGATCTGCTCCTACAATTACAGCGTCTATCTCTCGTTCCTTCATCAACCACGCCGCCATGCTATCTGCAATAATATAGCAATCAATGCCTTCTTGCTGCATCTCCCAAGCTGTTAACCGAGAACCCTGGTGGTATGGACGCGTCTCATCGGCATAAACAGTCACCTTTAAACCAGAACGATGCAATCCTCTAATGATTCCTAATGCAGTTCCAATACCTGCAGTTGCTAATGCACCTGTATTGCAATGGGTAATAATGGAAATAGAGTCTTTCTTTAATAACTCCCGCAATAAGGCAACGCCATTCTTTAATATCAATGCATTTGTTTGCAAGTCAGAAGAGTAATATTCTAAGGCTTGCTCTTCCAGATAAGAGATTAGGCTTTCTTGAGAAAACTCCGAATGCATAGGTTTTAAAGAATTTGATACATTTTCTACAGCTAACTTTAAATTTACAGCAGTAGGCCGCGAGTTTAAAAGTTCCTCTAATGCTTGTAGCCACTCTTCCCAGGTAGGTTTGCGAGAGAATGTTTTAGCAAACAAAACTAACCCAAAAAGACCAGTAATAGCGATTGCCGGAGCTCCGCGAACAACCATGCTTTTGATCGCAATAACTGTATCCGAAAGATTTTGTACCACTACATACTTTTCTTGTTTAGGCAGTGCACGCTGATCTAAAAGGTGAAGTGAATCCCCTTTCCAAATAATAGATTTGACTGTATATTGATTCTCCATGAATAAGAATAGAAAACGTAAACCAAATCTTTTGGCAATGAAAATTAGTAATTCATCTAATTTAGTTGACATATATCTGCTATATTACAAAATTGCTTCAAGATAACGGAAAAAAATGTTTTCAAAACTATTTGGTAAAAAACTTACTACCAGAGAAACAGAGCATTCCCCTAACGAAGCATCGGCTTTACATACAGGAGAACAACTTGTGGAAAAACCCATTCGCAGTATTGCAAAAGCCATTTCTTGGCGAGTAACTGGGACAATTGATACGATCATTGTTTCTTATATACTAACTGGCAGTCCAAAAGCAGCTCTTTCAATAGGATTTGCTGAGTTATTTACCAAAATGGCTTTATACTACTTGCATGAAAGAGCCTGGACAAAGATAAAATTTGGCAAAGATGTCGTAAAACCACCTGAATATGAAATATGAGGAGTAATTTTGCAAACAGACAATACACTGATTGAGAATCTTATAAAAAAATTGGAAGCGGCTAGCTTAGAAGAAAAGCTAATTTTTCTTGCAGAAGAGTTCAACCACTCTATTACTTTTTCTTCTAGCTTGGGATTAGAGGATCAAGCAATTTCTCATGCCATTCTTAGCCAATCTTTGCAAATTCCTATTTTCTTTTTAGATACAGGGAGACATTTCGAAGAAACCTACGAAGTTCTGCACCTAACAAATGCACGTTACCAAACGAAAATCCAAGCCTATCATCCAAATTATGAAGACATAGAAACCTTACTAAACCAAAAAGGACCTAATAGCTTCTATAATTCTATAGAAGATAGAAAAGAATGCTGTCACATTCGCAAAGTGAATCCATTGCAAAGAGCATTAGCTGGGAAGAAATGCTGGGTAACTGGTATTCGCAAAGAACAATCGGAAAATAGAAACCAAATGCAAGCAGTAGAGTGGGATGAAGGAAACCAAATTCTAAAAGTGCACCCAATCTTCGATTGGAGCGAAGAACAGTTGAACTCATATATCCAAAAAAACCAAATTCCAACCAATTATTTACATAAAAAAGGATTTCCTAGCATAGGATGTGCTCCCTGTACAAGAGCAGTAAAAGAAGGTGAGAGCGCCCGTTCAGGCAGGTGGTGGTGGGAACAAGACAGCCAATTAGAATGTGGCTTACATACAAAATAAATCATAAAAAAGGTATATTATGGGTAATTCTTATACATTAGATTATTTGGATCAATTAGAAGCCGAATCGATCTATATTTTTAGGGAAGTAGCTGCACAATTTGAAAATCCAGCCCTTCTATTCTCAGGTGGAAAGGACTCTATAACCCTTGTTCACTTAGCATTGAAGGCTTTTCGTCCTGGTAAGTTTCCTTTTGCTCTTATGCATATTGATACCGGACACAATTTTCCTGAAACTATTGCATTTAGAGACGACCTAATAGAAAAGATCGGAGAAAAGTTGATTGTACGTTATGTACAAGATTCCATAGATAGCGGTAAAGTAAAAGAAGAAACAGGAAAATACGCAAGTCGCAACGCTTTACAAACGACGACTCTACTAGATGCAATTGAAGCTCTAAAGTTAGACGCTTGTATTGGAGGAGCAAGGAGAGATGAGGAAAAAGCCCGTGCGAAAGAAAGGATTTTTTCTGTTAGAGATGAATTTGGTGGTTGGGAACCTAAACTACAAAGACCTGAACCCTGGAACCTATACAACGGCAAGATACACAAAGGGGAAAATGTTCGTGTATTCCCTATTAGCAATTGGACAGAATTAGATATTTGGAGATATATTGAAAGAGAAAAAATAGCTTTGCCTGAACTATATTTTTCTCACGAGAGAAACTGTTTCGTAAGGGATGATCTAATCTATCCAGTTTCAGATTTTATCAATATGGAACCTGAGGAGAATGAAAGCATCAAGAAACAAACAGTTCGCTTCCGCACGATTGGTGATATGACATGTACTGCCGCAGTTGCATCAGAAGCAAACTCTATCCAAGATATTATACAAGAAATCCAAGAAATGAAAACCACAGAACGAGGCAGCCGTATTGATGACAAACGTTCAGAGGCAGCAATGGAAGAAAGAAAAAGAGGGGGATATTTCTAGTGGAATTACTAAGATTTATAACAGCAGGTAGCGTAGACGATGGTAAAAGTACCTTAATAGGAAGACTACTATATGATACAAAATCTATCTTACAAGACCAGATGGAAGCCATTGAAAGAAGCAGCCAAAAAAGTGGAGACGGATCACTAAACCTTGCTTTATTAACAGACGGATTAAAAGCAGAGAGAGAACAAGGCATCACGATTGATGTTGCCTATAAATATTTTCATACAGATAAAAGAAAATTCATTATTGCAGATGCTCCAGGCCATATCCAATATACACGTAATATGTTTACTGGTGCATCCATTGCGAACCTTGCTATCATTCTCATAGATGCAAGAAAAGGGGTCATAGAACAAACATATAGACATTCCTATATTGCCTCTCTTTTGAGGATCCCTCACATGGTTGTTTGCATAAACAAAATGGATTTGGTTGATTACTCACAGGATGTCTTTAATAAAATCAAACAGGACTTCAACACATTTGCTGCAAAACTGAATATCCAAGATGTAGAGTTTATACCAGTTAGTGCATTGAATGGAGATAACATAGTCAATCATTCGCAGAAAATGGACTGGTATGAAGGCAGAAGTTTACTTCACCAATTAGAAGAAGTGCATATTGAAAGTGATCAAAACTTAGAAGACGCTCGTTTTCCAGTACAACATGTGCTAAGACCGAACTTAGATTTCCGCGGCTACTCAGGACAAATTTGTGGTGGTGTCTTTAAGGTTGGTGATTCTGTAAAAGTACTACCTTCAGGATTCCAGTCCAAGATCAAACAAATTTATACATATGATGGTGAACTAAAAGAAGCATTCGCACCTATGTCTGTAACCCTACTGTTAGAGGATGAAATTGATATCAGTCGTGGAGATATGATTGTTCATGACGATTCGACACCAGAAATTAGCCAAGATCTACAAGCATATATTTGTTGGATGGATACTGCGACAATCCAAGAGGGGAAAAAGTTGATTCTCAAACATACAACAAGAGAGAGTAAGGCTATCCTTAAAGAAGTAACGCATAAAATCAACATCAACACATTTGAATTCGAGGATGATAACAAAGAATTAAAATTAAACGATATTGCAATGGTTCAACTGAGAACATCCATCCCTATCTTATTTGATGAATATAACAAAAATAGAAGTACAGGAAACTTTATCTTAATCGATGAAGGATCAAACATCACAGTAGCAGCTGGTGTAATTATCGGAAAATAGCATGCAAACTGGTTTCGTATATTTGATAGGTGCAGGTCCAGGGAATCCCGATTTATTAACAATTAGAGGCCTAAAAGCTATCCAAGCATCCGACATTATACTTTTTGATGCTTTATTGGGAAAAGAATATCTAGAGGTTTTTCCAAAGAACGCAAAAGTTAAATTTGTTGGTAAAAGATGTGGGAAACATTCGCATACGCAACCAGAAATTAATTCGATGATCCTCCAATACGCTTTATCTGGATATAAAGTAGCCCGTTTAAAAGGTGGAGATCCTTTTTTATATGGGAGGGGAGGGGAGGAACTACTAGCAATACGGGAAGCGGAAATTCCTTATGAAATAATTCCTGGTGTCACATCTATGAATGCAGCCAGTGCTGCATTTCAAATTCCAGTCACACATAGAGGGATTTCTCGTAAAGTATTAATGGTAAATGGCCATGGGATACAGTCACTTGCTATAGAAGAATGGCAAACAATGGCTTCTTTCCAAGGAACTATTGTTATTTTTATGGGAACAAGTTCTTTCCAATTTATGGCAAATAAACTTTTAGATCACGGAGCACGTTCTAATCTACCTGTTGCTCTAATCGAAAATGCTAGTTTAGCTGCAGAACAAATTACCATTTCTAGTTTAAGAGATGCAGCTAGCAATGGTATACTAAAGAAAACAAATGGTCCTGGTATTATTTATATAGGAGACGTAATCCAATTATTCCACAATCCGATAAACCTAAAGAGTGAGAACAAAACAGGTAGCAGAAGTATATGAATGGGGTACCTGCAAAACTTTTTCCCGTTTTCTTAAAGTTAGAAGATAAAGATGTTTTGATTATAGGTGGGGGAACTATTGGCTTAGAAAAGCTCAATAGCATATTGCCTGCTAAAGCAAAGTTAAGCCTCATTGCTAAAGATTTTTGCCAAGAGATTATTGATTTAGCAGATGCAAAAGAAAACAAGATAACTTTATACCAAAGACCCATTGACAAAGAAGACTTGCACAAGCGTTTCTTAGTTATCATAGCTACCAACGATGCACAGCTCAATGCCGAGCTTTATCACTATGCAAAAGCCGAAAATATCTTAGCAAATTCAGTAGACGACCCACAACATTGCGATTTTTATTCTGCATCGGTATTCGATAGAGGGCCGATTCGAATTGCAATCTCAACAGATGGTAAATTTGCTGGACTTTCTAGAACAGTCAGAAGAGCTCTTGAATTACTTATACCAGAGAACGATGTGGCATCATTTGACAGGTTGACCTCATTCAGAGATAAGCTAAAAAGCAAGCTAAAAGATTTTAATAAGCGAAACAAGATCTTAAAAAATATCCTCCATATACTGGAAAAAGAATATCTGTATTTAACAAATATTAGGGAGTTCGAGATGGGAACAGAATTAGACAAAGTAGAAATAATAAAACAAAGCTCAGATAGCTTAAGAGGCCAAATTAAAGAAGTCTTAACTTCCGATTCAGAAGGCTTTGAAGAGAGTGAAAAGCAACTTTTGAAATTTCATGGACTGTACCAGCAAAAGTTACGCGGGAAAGATATACCAGATGAACAGAAGATATTTTCTTTTATGATACGTGGTAGAATTCCTGGTGGCAGATTGACCTCAGAACAATACAAAGCCTGGGATGAATTAGGAGAAAAATATGGTGGAAAAGCCTTAAGACTTACAACAAGACAAAGTGTCCAATTGCATGGCATCCTAAAAGGAAACCTAAAGTCAGTTATGCAAAAACTCAAAGAGATCCAATTGTCTTCGATGGGTGCTTGTGGTGATGTTGTAAGAAATGTAACGCAGGCTGTAAATCCCTGGGCAGATCCTAAGCTATCCCAACTAGACCCTATAGCAGATTTGCTTTCCGACCATTTTAAATATACCTCTAATGCATACTCAGAAATTTGGTTAGATGGAGAAAAGGTAGAAGAAAAAGAAGACCCGATATATGGAAAGTCCTACTTACCAAGAAAGTTTAAAATTGCAGTAACTCTCGTAGGGAACAACTCGGTAGACTTATACACCAATGATATGGGATTCGCTGCCACATTAGATGACGCACAAAAAATTGATGGTTATTTTGTTTTTGCTGGTGGTGGATTAGGAATGACACACAAAAAGCCAGCAACCTTCCCTAGAAAAGCAGACCTATTAGGCTGGATTCCTGCAAATGAATTGATTCCTGTAGCTGATGCAATTGTTACTTCGCACAGAGACTACGGAGATAGAACCAACAGAAAGCATGCAAGGCTTAAATATGTCATTGCAGATAGAGGACTAGAGTGGTTTCGCGATGAAGTAGAGAAACGAGCAAATACTAAATTTTCTGATAAAGGATTACCTGAATGGAAAACACCTAGTTACCTAGGGTGGCAGTCAAGTGCGAATGGTAAACTTTCTCTGGGAGTGCATATTTTATCGGGAAGAGTCAAAGATACAGAAGAAAAACCATTAAAATCAGCTCTTCTAGAAATCATTGATACCTATAAACTAGACGTACAAGTTACAGCAGATCAAGATCTAGTACTACTCAACGTACCCATAGATGCAAAAGAAAAAATAGAAGCAAGGTTTAAAGAATTAAATATAGATCCATTTAGTCCTTCTCCTCTGCACGATAGGGCCTTAGCTTGTCCAGCTTTACCTACCTGTGCCTTAGCTTTGACAGAAAGTGAAAGAAGCCTACCAGATATATTGGACGTATTTCAAGGTATTCTGAAAAAACATGCTTTATCAGAAAAAGCCCCTGTGATTCGAATGACTGGTTGTCCAAATGGTTGCGCTCGCCCTTACAGCGCAGAAATAGGTATTGTAGGCCAACAGAGTGGCGGAAAATATGCAATTTATATTGGCGGAGACAGCGAAGGTACCCGTATAGGAACAAGAGTAATTGAAAA
This sequence comes from Spirochaetota bacterium, assembly GCA_039028475.1. Taxonomy (GTDB): domain Bacteria; phylum Spirochaetota; class Leptospiria; order Leptospirales; family Leptospiraceae; genus JBCCIA01. Next base: position 9,493 of record JBCCIA010000164.1, read on the forward strand.
AGCTACTGTTGGTACAATTTCCGACACTTTTGATAAATTATTCAACCTATGGAAAGAAAACTCCCATAACAGTACGTTTGGAGATTTTATCAATAACGCTGGTGCAGAAAAAGTAATGGCACAAATCCAATAAATACCAATAAATACCTATAAATACCTATAAATACCTAGTAAAACTCTTCAAAATAGGGTCTTACTAGGTATTTCCAATAAATTTCCAATTTTTAGGCTTGTCTGTTATTTTTTTTATGTTACAATAGTCTAAGATTAAATGATAAGTTCTTCCCTTTATTTTCACAATGTATTTAAAGAAACACTTCATCGAATCTAAGAAATTAACCAAAAAACTAAAAAAAGTGAAACCTATTCCATAAAGGCTGTATTTACAACCTCAAAGAATCAATTAGGAGCTTTATAATGAAAATAATGCTAGTTTATATTATAATACTAATTATTGGAACACTAGAACTGATTGCTGGAGAAGCGGTAATTGCAGGAAAAGTAATCGGAGCAGGAATGTATTTTGAGACGGATCGTGGTGTTGTATTTCCATTAAAGTCAAATAGCCTAACGAATGAATTAATGGAATTAGTTGGCAGACGTATCAGACTTTTATGCGATATGAACCGAGAAACATGTACTCCACGAAGATATGAAATAGCTCCTTTTGTGAGTGAGAAAAATTTAACTGACTGGACTCTAAAACCTATTCCCAAGTATGTTTATCATAATAAAACATCTTTCAACCCAACAGTTACACCAGATGCAACGAAACTCTTTTGGACGGTTCTAGTGGAATACAAAGGCAGAAGCACTCAAAAAATTTGGTATTCGGAGTTAGATCACCATGGTTTTTGGAAAAAAGGTGTGCAAATGGGGGAACCACTTAATAATAAGACTCCTTCTGCTGTTATTTCAGCTCTTCCTGGTGGCAACGAACTATTTGTTTTTGGTAGCTTTTTGGAAAATAAACTCTTTGCCCAGCTGAAGTCTAAATACCAAAGGCAGAAGAAAGATTTGGTAAAAGCTGCAAAGTCTTTACCAGAACTTAAGAAAGAATATGCTCGTCTCAAGCAAGAATATAAGAATGAACTAGAAAAAATCCAAAATAGGGTACCTCTTTACAAAAGTTTTAAGACTACCATGGGATGGTCAACTCCAGTTCCAATTAAATTTCCTGAGTTTTACAACCTCTATAGGAGTAAAGAGAATCCAATGCACCAAGTTTTTGGAGGTTCTAGTCTGGCAAACAGCGGTAGAATTCTTATATATTCAGCTAAACACAAAGATTCGAGAGGAAAGTTAGACTTATACGTATCTCATTTGAATTCTAATGGTGGATTTGATATTGGTAAAAACCTCGGTTCTTCCGTAAATACTTCCCAAGAAGAGATGGCTCCATTCTTAGCACCTGACGGTAGAACCTTATACTTCTCTAGTAATGGGCACAATGGACTATCTGTTTATTATACCAAAAGGATAGGAAATAATTGGAATTCGTGGACTACTCCTACTGAAATTTCCAAAAAACTAAAAGGGGTAAACTTTTTTTCTATACCTGCCTCAGGACATTGGGCCTATATAAGTAAGAAAGGTAAGCTAATGATGACACGTTTACCACAAAAGTCTAAACCCAATCCTGTTATTGTAGTAAAAGGACAAGTGGTAAATGAACACGGAAGGCCTTTAGGATCCGAAATTCACTATGAATCTTTGATCACATACCAAAAAAAAGGAACAACTCTATCAGATCCCGAAACGGGGAAATTTAGTATTGTATTGCCGTATGGGGAAAGATATGGTTTTTTTGCCCATAAAAAAGGCTATCTTCCAGTGCACAAAAATATTGATATAAGAAAGAACTCCAAAAAATACAAAGAGATTAGAGTTAGAATCGTTTTACCTGAAATAAAAAAGGGTAGAGAAATCACGATAAATAACCTTTTCTTTCCATCCAACAAGTATATCATTTCCAATGAATCTAAATTAGAATTAGATAGATTGGCACAAATTCTCAAAGATTACTCTAAAATAAAAGTTCTTATCGAAGGGCATACTGATAATACAGGAGATGCGACAGAAAACTTACAACTTTCTTTAAATAGAGCAAAAGAAGTAGCTGCCTATCTAAGAAACAATCATAATATTAACTCTTCTAGACTTAAAGTTATAGGGAAAGGACATAAGAGTCCTCTGGTCAAAAATGATACAGAAGCAAACCGCCCCAAGGCACCCCGACTCGTAGATCAGTACGGCCTCGGGAGCGTGGAGGTTCCGGGCCAGATTGGCTGCCGTGCTGGGGAGGCCAATGCCGACGAAGCACACGG
>JBCCIA010000165.1:0-11711 GCA_039028475.1 Spirochaetota bacterium
AAGTAAACAGAGAAAACCAAAAAACAATGGGCTTTTTTCCTTACGGCGGATAGCATACAAACCTAGATGGTAAATACCCATTAATGACAAAGCACCCATTAAAAATAGATCCAACGAAATCTTTTTGATTCTTGTTTTTTGAATGCAGTCTACTGTTCCCAATTCTATTAGATAGGCTATTCCGCCTCTGACATCGTGAAAGTTGGCGATATGGAATGTCAGTTGTAGATTTTTCTTTACAATAGGAATAGTTATTATCTGTGGTAGGTAAGCTGGTTGGGTTTTTTCTCTTTGCTTGCCAATTTGGCCTACAGTAACTTTCTTCTTATTGTTTATGTAGAGTGTATAGGCAGTGGCAATTTCTGGTAGTTTGAGGGCGAGAAATTTAGGTTCTTTAGCATTTACCAGTGTATCAGAGAGTAGTATTGTTAAGTGGTATGTAGCAAAGCCTTGTCCACCTATTTCTTTGCCACTTTCCTCTAACTTGTTCCAATAGGCAGGAAGCTCAACATATCTCTTGTTTGCTAAAGTACTACAAGGAATGGTACCTGCTGATAATTTAACTTTTAAGTGTTTGAAACAAAATTGTTGCCAGTAGAATTCCCATTCTCCGGCAAGGGTTATTTTTGCTTTTCGGCTAAAGCTATGCTTGCGAAGATCTAGAATGCCTCCTATAGCTTTTGTGACTGGTTCATATTTTGTCTGAGAGCAATGGATAGAGGATATAAGGATAAAAGCGAAACATATCCTAAAAATCTGCACAATGTAGTAGGTCTTTCACTCCTTTAAAATGCAAGGAAAAATTTGTAGGAAGACTATTGCATTTGCTGGTACTTTTGCCAAAAAATTTCATTTGGATGTTGGCCTTTTTCTTTTTGAGAATAGCTTGTTTTGAGTTGGCTGACATAGTACATATCTACTTCCCCTTTATTCTTAGCTCCAATTTTACCTCGGTATTCGCAAACAAAAAAGTCTTTGATGAGTTCGTGGGTAGCACCGCTGATATTGATTTTACCAGAAGTTCCACTGGATTCCATTCTACTGGCAATATTGACTGTATCTCCCCATACATCATAAGCAAATTTTCTCTCACCGATAATGCCGGCAACTAATGGTCCAGTATGAATTCCGAGGCGTACTTCCCAATAAGGAAAATTTTTCATTTCTTTCATTTCTTTCATTAGATTCATAAAGTTTAAGATCTCGATTGCAGCAAGTACGGCGTCTATAGCATGCGTGTTATTTTTTTGTGGAATACCACCAGCACACATATAACTATCTCCAATAGTTTTTAATTTTTCTAAATGGTAGTACTCTATGATTTTATCAAATTGTACAAAACATGCATCAAGCTCTTTGACTAGTGCTTGAGGAGATAGGTTTTCGGCAATTTGGGTAAAACCTTTAAAATCAGTAAAAAGAACTGTTGCGCTAGAAAAAGAAACAGGAGTTGAATTTCCTTTTTCTTTTAATTCTTGTACAATATCTTTTGGAAGAATATTCAATAGCAGCTTTTCTGATTTTTGTCGTTCTTTTTCAGTTTCTTCTTTCTCTTTTTTAAGTTGTTGGGTTCGTTTGTGTACCTTTTGCTCCAAATTTATAGAAAGATCTTCTACCCGATTCAATGCATTGGAAAAACGAATGGAAAGACTTGCAGCCTGTAGGAGGATAAAAATAAAAAGTCCTAAAGGCAATAATTCTGTAGTGGATGTCCATAGTTGGTGGTATAGAATGTCATTTACAATAATGGTAAATAAGATGAATATTCCAGTAAAGAATAGTTTGGCTCCTTGCTGTTTGTTTTTAAGTGCTTTTAACATGATATATATTGTGTACAATCCAGATACAATGATATAAATTTCTATTAAAGAAAGTACATTGCTATAGTAAAAAACAGGTAGTATGACTATGGGAATGATTAAAATATAACCTGTATACCATAGAGTGGTATAGACTCTTTTGTAAACTTCTGCTTGGTATAAATGGAATAGAAATTTTAGGAATGCTTGGGTCAATAAAAGCATATTTAGATATTCTAAAAATAAGAATAACTTTGTTTGTGTTGGAAATAGTTTTTCTAAATACTTTTCATCAGTAATTAAGACTCGTAGGGATATGAGTAGGCAAATCACTCCGAACCATAGAGCAGCCTTTTCCTTATTGCGGAAAGTATAGAGCCCAAAGTGGTACAAGCCCATAATGAGTATAGAACCAAAAAGTAAGAAATCAAAAATTCCCTTTTGCTTGTCTTGCTTGGTGATAGCCTTATTTTCACCAAAATTGCAAGAATACCAAATACCACCTCCGTAGCCTTCATGATAGTTGGATATATGGAATACGATTTCCCATTCCTGGCTATTACCTTTCTTGTAGGGTAGAATTGTATACACTCCTGGATTGAACCCAGGTATTGTTTGCTCCTCTGTCCGACCGATTTTTCCTCCACTAGTAACCTTATGCCCATTGATAAATAACTCATAGGCAAAGCCAATTCTCCCCAGTTTGATGGCAGGAATTTGTAACTTATCATTTGTCAAAATACGCAAACGATAACTTGCATAACCTTTAGCTCCTACTTCTTTATCCTTGTGTAGAAACTCATTCCATCTTCCAGGGATGGTAAGAAAAGAAGGGGAGTATTGCGTGGAATTGTTTGAGGGTTGTTTTTTTAGGGGTGGAATAAACTCTTTCCAATAGAATTCCCACTCTCCATCTAAGGGGATTACAGGGGTTTGGGAAAAATCATGGTTGCGTAGGTCAAGCACTCCTTTTTGGGCAAGAGGTAGTTGGGTTTGATCTAGACGTTGGCAATGCATGAGAAAGCCTAGTAGGATACAGAGAAAAGTTTGGGTCCATAACCGCATATCTGTAGTTTAGTAAGAAGTTGTGAAAATGCAAGGATTTCTTTGCCTCTCCCATAACGGGTGGTTTAAACCACCCGTTATGGGAGAGGCATGCTATTTTTTTGATTAAAATTTATTTTCCCACTCTGTTTGTGCTGTTGTTCGCATCAGAGCTATGAAAGAAAATACAGTGGCAATGGTGATGAGAAAGCCTGTGTGTTCTGGAAAGAAAAACGCCAAAGAGAAGATCCATTGGAAGATCAGAGCGACACTGCCTATGACTTGCATTAGACTTTTACCTTTATTGATAAGGTGTGAGTAATAAATCATGATTCCCGTAGAAATTCCTAAAGAAAGAATGATTCCTAAGATGACAGTAACATAGCTGATGAGATAGGAGCCCAAGAGATAAAATACAAAGAAACCTCCCGTGATGAATAGGTAGTGCATGGGATGAAGGTTGATCTCTTTAGAGACGGCATAGACTAAGATAGCCATGAGAAAGAGGAGCAGGGAGAGTGGTGCATAGAAAAATAATTTGGAAGCAATATAGCCGTAATCCTCTATGACAAACTTCAGAGAGATATTTTGCCCGGTGATCATATTTTTTCCCTCCCAAGTGATGATGGTTTGTTTGGAGTCAGAACTTTGTGAATTTGGTACCATCGCTTTTTCTGGTATATTGTATTCTAGAAAGTCAGTGCTCAGTTTGGCCTGTAGGGATTTGATTTCTTTTTTCTTGTCTGCTAGGGCGTAGGTGAAGCGATCCGTTCCACGTGCCGTGTATTCAATTTCAATGCTATGCTCTTCCTCTTTTTGCATTGTTTGCGACCAATTGATTCCATCAGCATAATTTGTGTCACCTTCGTATATTTTTCCATCAATAGTGACTTTTGTATTGGAGATATTTCCCGCAGTGCTCGGCAGTTTGAAAAGGAAGTGTAGTTCTTCTTTGCGGTTGAGACGATTTTTGAGCAAGTATTTCCCTTTGAATTGTAGGTCGTACCCAGCAAATTTTAGGAGGCCTTTCTGGCGGATATTCGACTTTACTTGAATGTCTAGATCTTGTGCAATAAACCCTATCTCTTCTGCTATTTTAACTCTTCTTGTTTCTAATTTTCCAGTTTTCGGATTTTCTACATCTTGGTTTTGGTATTTATCAAAATAAAGGCTAGGAGGGCTTTGAAAAATTTGTCCCCCCCATATATCTTGGACAGCTCTGGAGTTTTTACGGTATGTGCTTTGGTGCCTGTCTGATATACGAAATCCAATTGCAACAGACGCTCCACTAAAAATCAACCAAAACATAGCGATTAGCATATATTTTAAGACTTTCATGACAAAGTCAGGTCGAACTTGGTATATCCGTACTGACATAATGATGAGAGATGCCAGGACTAGACATAGTCCTAAAAAAACCATTCCACTTGCAACCATATATTTCTCCTTGCTAGGTGCTATAGTTTAAGATGAATAAAGTAAGATCATCGTTAAATTTTTTGTCGGTATTTTCACTGAAATCAATTACAGAGCCGTATACTACTTCACATAACTCCGTAGGCGATAAGTTCTTATTATTTTCAATGATTTGCAACAGCCGTTCTTCTCCATACATTTCACGCTGGGAATTTTTGCTTTCTGTGATGCCATCTGTATAGAGAACCAATGAGTCTCCTGGCTGTAGGCGGAATTTTATTTCTTTGCTATCAATGGGAAACGTTTCATTGATAACCCTTCCACTAGTTATTAAAGGACGGGTGCCTTTTCCATTTTGCGATAGAATGGGGGGGAGGTGACCGGCATTTGCTATTTTAGATTTCCCTGAGGCCAGATCAATTTGTAAGAAGATTGCGGAAAGGAAATGGTTACTCATCTTTCCTTGTAAAGAGTCTCTGATGTGATTTAGACTGTGGCTGGGAGATAGCTTTTTTTTGTGACATTCGTGCAGTGACATTTTTACCATAGTAGCTAAAAAGGCCGCTGGGACTCCATGCCCTGATACATCACACATAAAAATAGACAGGGAGTCTCTGTAATGGTAGACATCGATAAAATCTCCCCCGATTTCCATCATAGGAAAATACAAATAGTCCATGCAGAGCTTATCCAGTTGCGGTAATTCTTGTGGCAGAAGCGAGGTTTGGATTTTCTTTGCGATTTGGATCTGTCGGTGGAGTTCTAGAGATTGTAACTCTATAGTTTTGGTTCTATCTTCTACTTTTTTTTCTAAATTTTCGTTGAGTTGGATGATTTCCGTAAGTAGGTTTGTCCGTACTTCCGAGGCAATTTTGAGATTTTCTGCCATTGTGTTAAAGTTTTTCGCCAAAGTGCCAAACTCGTCTTTGCGGTTGAGACTGACGATCGCTTTTAAATCACCTGTAGCAATATTGCTAACTGCAGCAGTCAACTCAGCAAGGGGTTGGGTAAAGTAACCAGCCAAAATGATAGATATGATGATAGTAAAAATAAGAGTTAAGAAAAAAACGGAGAGAGCTGTCAGGGTAACTCGTTTGCGAAACCTGGTGATTTCGTCGAAACTAATCTGAGCAATAACGGCACCGATTGCTTTTCCTGTTTTGTCTTGTATGGGAGTATAAACATTGGCATAATCTTTGCCACCGTTTTCCAAAAAAGAGTTATCAGTTACTGTTTTATTTTCTTCTACTGCTGTGAGTAAGTTTTCATCATAAGCCTTGTAGTGAGCGCCAATATATTTTTTTGTATCTATGGCATAGACAAAGCGGTTTTCCTCGCGGATATAGTTTACGGTATAGATGTAGCGTATTTCTTTTTCTGATTTGTATATCTTTTTTATGAGTCTGTCGTATTTTTGGAAATTAGGGTGTTGTTTGTCTTCTCCCTTTTGCATACCTATATGGGCTGTCCCATCTATAGAGGAACCCAGTAAATTAATAATAGAAACTTTATCATGGAAAAAGTTGCGCAGGAAAATGCTCATAGATATTTTGTACATACAAAATCCAATAGCTACGGATACAAATATGTCTAGGGCGATAAACCCTACAGTAAGTTTTGTACGAAGCGATATTGGCATAGATCAGTTGCGGTTCGGCGTATAAATGTCGGTAAACCAAGGGGAGGCATTGCCTGCTGCGTCTGTTACTTGGATTTGTAATAAAAGAAGCCTTTGTCCAAAACCAGATTTTGGTATTTCTACCTTGATGAACTTCCTATCTTTATCATAGGTAAAAGGGTACTCCTGTCCCTCTAACAAAACTTGCATTTTTTTGATGCCAGCTCCTGACTCGTGAACTTGGTAGAACTTTTCTTCCATCCCTGGAGTGAGGATTGGTTTGAGGTTGAAGTCACGGTAGAATAAATAGGGGTATTGGATTTTAGGAGGCGTTTTGTCCTTCATAACCGCAATATATCCGGTTCGACGCAACCAGAAACGGATATAGCGAGAGGTTTTTTTATGAGTCAACTTGAGCCATTTTCGAATACCTAGGTCATATATATATAGGTCACTTTCCTTGCCTCGATAATCTCCTTTGAAGTTTCCCCAGGCTCCTCCTTTCCAGGAGAAATCATTATTTTTGATTTCGTAGATTGTGCTCATAGGAGCTAATTTATCTACGGGTACCTCTTTGGGAAGTGATGCTAGTTGCTGTATTTGTATATCTCCTTTGCCTTTGATTTGCAATCCTGCAAAGTTTAATTGCAATATTTTATCATCTGACTGAAACAATCGCTTTTGTGAACCTGCTTTAGAAGGTGTGATTACTTTCTTTTTCTTGGCTTTTTGAACTGTAAAGCGTATACTCGATATATTATTAGACACATCGTAGACTTCTATCTTGATATTTTTTCTGTCGCCTTTGCTTAGTTTTTGCATTTGCAGAGAGTATTGTCCTGCACCTTTTGCGGGGAACAAGTTATATACATAATGGGAAGGAGATAGGGAAGAGCGGTTGAGATCGTAGAGTTTGGATCTGGCATAGACATGTCTGGTAAGAAGTTTGTCTAATTTCTTATGAAACACCAATTTTTCATTGATAAACAGCCGTAGGCCATAGATACCGTTATGATTCCGTGCTGTCATGATATCGTATGCAGCCACTCTAAATTTTAAGTTCCCCATAACATGGATCTCTTCTTGTTTTTTCAACTGGTATTGACCCTGTTCATTTTTTTCGACTTTCAGCCATTGTGTAGAGGAACCAGTATCATCTAAATAGATAATTTGGATATGAGGAGGCGTTGTATCTGCCTGTTGGAAGTCAGGGAAAGATAATGGGTTGTAAAATGCTTTATTGTTGTACAATTCCATATGCAAGTGAGAAATTCCAGAACCCGATTCTCCAGTCCGTGCTACACGCTTACCTTTGGCAACGGGAAAGTCCTTAGCACGCAGGTTGAGACGGAAGGTTCCTTTGGGACTTAGAAGTAGCAAGGCTTCTTTTAGTTCGTTCAAACCTTTAACCTTGTTGGAAAATGTACTTAGATGAGCAATTTTAGTAGTCATCTTATACTTTGGGGAGTATAAATTCATACTCAAACCATAGCCACGTTCAGAGTAACGGATTTGAGAAATATAAGCGTCAAAGGGCGAAAGTACTGGGAATCCGTTCATCCAGTACGTTTTGAAATCACATCCTAAGTGGAGGGAGTGGTTGCGAAACTCTGCAAAGCTCCCTGTAATCGGAACTCGCATTTCCATAGGCCAGAGAATTTTCTCTTCCGTCTTTTGTGCAGCAAGAGGTAGGTAGCAGACAAAAGCTAGGATGGATAATTTGTATGATTTCTTCAATTGTTATTTATTTAATCCTAAAAACTATTTTATTGGAAAATATGCAGTTTTCTCAATTTTTGCAAGCGATTCATAGGGTTTTCCTGGGCTTTCGGCAAAAAAAAGGCTATCTCATACTTGTATTCCTCTTGCTACAATGCTGTACCTATTTAAACCGAGAACCTGGTAGACCACCAAAAATTGCCGGTGAGCCTATTCGCTCCAGTTTACGTTATTTATATGTGCAAAATTTCCGCAACAACTCTTATGGGCCAGCTGTACATTCTATCTTGGGACGTTTTGTTAAAGAAGAGGTCGACCGTCGCGGGCGTTTTATCCAGACGAGAGACCGTGGCAAGGCGAGTTATCGTCTGTATGGTGAAATAGTCCATTACCAGCGAGTAGGCAGTCTAATGGATAATGCAAATCAGCAGATTAGCTCCGAGATATTTGTAATTGTAAAGGTTGATTTGATTGGTAAGGATGGTTACAAACTAATACTTCCACGTAACGAAATTCCAGCCAGGGCTTACTATTCTTCACAGATTGGCTACCGGGAAACAGAAGAGCAGGCACAATCTAGAATGTTACGAAACCTTGCTATTCGTCTGGTAGAAGAAGTAGAAGAAGCTTGGTATAAAGAAATGTTACGAAAGCATAGGCTTTCACAAAAGTAAATGAATATTTAATTTGACTCGAAAAGAGTAATTTCGGATGAGTAATAGCAGGAAATAAAAAATTAGGACATTGTGTATATGAAAAAGATTAAATTATCCAGAGGCAAGCATACAATTGTTGATGATGATGATTTCGAGTGGTTGAACCAATACAGATGGTATATAAATGAGAACGCAGAAAGAACGAAGTTGTATGCTATGCGGTCTAAACTGAAAGAAGAAGGCGATGAGTATGTTGGAAATAAGATTTATATGCATCGCTTTATTCTTGGTATCACTAAGAAGAAAGTTGTCATCAAACATAAAAATGGCAATACTCTTGATAATAGAAAGGATAACCTCCTATTGATTGACAGGACAGCTACTACAGGTGCTAGTACGGCAAGTAAGAAAAAAGCCGTAAAGAAGAAAGTTACAAAAAAGAAAGTAGCAAAAAAGAAAAAAACTAGTAGCAAGAAGAAGGTAGTAAAGAAGAAGATAGCTAAAAAGAAGGCTACTAAGAAAAAGGTGGCAAAGAAAAAAACGAAAAAATGAACTCAGAATGGCCAACACAATTATCCGAAACCCAAGCAATTCGTAAAGAATTAGAGACATTTGCTGCATTTCTTAAAAAGAAAGGATTAAAAGTCACTAACCAAAGACTTTTGGTTGCACAGAAAATTTTTTCTATGCAGAACCATTTTACTGCTGATAGCTTGATGGAGACCTTGATGGATAGGAGGCAGGAAATTTCCAAGGCTACTATTTATCGTATAATTACCATCATGCTAGACGCCGGTTTACTCGCTGAACACGATTTTGGTGAAGGGTATCGCTTTTATGAACACACCTTGGGACAACACCACCACGATCACATCATATGCCAGGATTGCAATAGAATTGTAGAGTTTGTCGATGAGCGGATTGAAAAGTTGCAAGAAGAGGCTGCCGGCAAAAAAGGTTTCAAAATTGCCGGTCATCGTTTGAATATCTATGGAAAATGCCAACGAAAATCAGATTGTTCTCACTACCAAGAGTATATAAAGCGAAATAAGTGATTTTCCAAACCCTTCAGACAGCTCAGAAATCTGCTGCTCGAACGGGAATGTTGCATTTAAACGGTGTAGACGTTCCTACACCTGTATTTATGCCAGTGGGAACTAGAGGGACTATTAAGACCCTTTCCACAGAAGATATAGAAGAATTGGGCTATTCTTTGATCTTGGCCAATACCTACCATTTGTACCTGCGTCCTGGCACAGAGGTCTTGGAGAGTTTCCAAGGGCTTAAACCGATGATGGACTACCGCGGAGCTATGCTAACAGATAGTGGTGGTTTCCAGATTTTTAGTTTGAAAGGGTTGTTTAAGTTCTTTCCTGATGGAGTGCATTTCCAATCTCATATCGATGGTTCTCACCATAGCTTTACACCTGAAAAAGTCATTGATATCCAAAGAAGTATAGGCTCGGATATTATGATGGTTTTAGATGATTGTGCTCCTTACGGTTCTGATAGAGAACGCTTAGAAGTCTCTTTGGCAAGAACACACGCTTGGGCTAAAAAGTCGATAGAATATTGGCAGAAGGATGTGAAACAACAGTCGCTTTTTGGCATTTCCCAAGGAGGAGTCGACCTTGCTTTGCGTGTCAAGTCCTTATCTTATATCAATAGTTTGCCATTCAGCGGAGTAGCTGTTGGTGGACTTTCCGTAGGAGAGCCTCGAAATGAATTTGTCAAAGTGCTCGAAGCGCTTTCTCCTCATTTTGATCCAATGCGGCCCAGGTATTTGATGGGTGTAGGAACTGTTACTGATATCTTGGATGGTGTGCGTTTTGGAATAGATATGTTTGATTGTGTATTGCCAACCCGTAATGCGCGTAATGGACAAGTTTTTACTTCGCAGGGAAAAGTGAATCTACGCAATGCAAAGCACAAGTTTTCTAACAAACCAATTGATGAAAACTGCAAATGCAAAGTTTGTTCTCGCTATAGCCTGGGGTATATACGGCATCTACACAAAGTAAATGAGATGCTCGCCTTTTCCCTGAGTACATACCACAACCTTTTCTTTATGCAAGACTTTATGAGCAAGATTCGCTTAGCGATTACCGACGGTTCTTTTGAGGATTTTTCTGCACACTGGAAACATCTATACAATGCATAAAAACTTTGTTGTCTATAGAAATTAAAAAAATGATTTGTCACGTATTTCACCTCATTCATTTTATGTTTCATATACCTACAAGGAGTGGATAGCCAAGATGGAAATTAGCAGAAGAGAGAAGCAAAATATAGTATTTCTGGATATAACTGGAGAAATTGACCTGTACAACGCTACCGAAATCAAAGAGATGATTACAAAGTTGATAAAAGAACAGAAATATCAAATTGTCATTAACCTAGCAGAAGTTTCTTATATAGACTCATCAGGTATTGGTGCTTTGATTTCAAGTAAATCCAGTCTGAAAAAATACCAGGGGATATTGAAGATTAGTAATATGACTGGTCCTGTGAGGAAAGCCTATGAATTGTCTAAACTTCCTCTCTTTTTTGAATTCTATGAAACAGATGATGAGGCAATTGCTGCATTCAATAAAGAACTCCTTTAAAAGTAAGTCAAATGCTTGCTTTTTCTTTGAGTACATACCACAATCTTTTTTTATGCAAGATTTTATGAGCAAGATCTGGTTAGCCGTTACCGATGGTTATTTTGAGGACTTTTCCGCTCATTGGAAAAAATTATACAATACATGAAAATTTTATCGTTGACTTAATTCAAATAAATGTTTCATGATATATGTTACCTCATTCGTTTCATACTTAATACGCCTACAAGGAGTGGATAGCACAGAATGGAAATTAGCAGAAGAGAGAATCAAAATATAGTAATTCTTGATATCAACGGGGAAATTGACCTGTATAACGCTCCCGAGATCAAAGAAATTATTGCAAAATTGATAGAAGAGCAGAAATACCAAATTGTTATTAACTTAGAAAGAGTTTCTTATATAGACTCATCAGGTATTGGTGCTTTGATTTCAAGTTTATCCAATTTGAAAAAATATCAAGGTGGATTGAAAATAATTAATGTCTCTGGTTCCGTAAGAAAGGTCTTCGAGTTGACCAAACTTACTTCCTTTTTTGAGATCTTCGAATCTGAAGATGATGCAATTGCTGCATTCAAATAAATAGGCCTTTCAAAATAAAGTTATGCTTCTTCAAACCGGTACAAAAAAATATACCATTTTTCCCATACTTTTTTTACTAAATATAGTAGCCTGTAGAACAACCCTTCCTTTGGCAGACCTGAGTGCTGCCAAGCAAGAGTTAAGCCGTGCTAAGAGTTTTCAAGCAGATTCATTCGCCCCTTCTGAATACGGAGAAGCGAAACGTAGTCTTATGAAGTCACATGCATTGGCAGCAGAACCTAATTTAGATAGTAAAGAAATCAAGCGTTCTGCG